>CAPNGW010000304.1 GCA_948665105.1 uncultured Lachnospiraceae bacterium | reverse complement strand
AGGCAGGCTTGGAGAACGCAAGGCGGCACAGACTGAAGGAAGAACTTAAGCTGATTGTGGCGGAAGCCAAGCTCCATGGTATTTCCAGAGAAGAGCTGACAGAGCTGATAAGGGAGCTTTACCACTGATGGGAGGCAAGAATCTATGGGTATTAAAATTGTTATGACAGTATGCTTTTTGCCCTGCATGCTGATTATGTTCGGCGTACTGTATATGGAAGGCAAACGGAAGGGTGATATACTTCTGGGAGTGGGCTTGTGGCCGGGGGCTGACCGGGAGGAGGAAGTACAGGCAGTGAAAAAGCGCTTTCAGCGGGAGATGCGCTGGATTCTTCTTCTGTCCTTTCTGGCCTTTGTATGTACGTTGCTTCCCAATAGAACATCCATTATCATAAGCACCCAAATCCTGTGGCTTCTTATAATTATGGTGGTTTTCTTCGTGCCCATGGCCCGGGGCAACCGGCAGCTGAAAATTTTAAAACGAGAGAGACTTAAAGCTTTGAATGCGCCTGGGGAGCCGGATCAAAAGGTGTATGTGGACATGAAAGCGGCTGCCGCTCCCAAGGATAAGCCCTTTTTGAAGCTGTCTCTGGCGGGAGTGCTGTTGGGGCTGATTCCGGTGGCTGGGGAGTTCTTTCTGGCATCCGGGTCCTTCTATGGGTGGTGGACGGAAGCCGCTGTGGCAACGATGTTTTTGGCGGGGCTTTTATGCCTTTTGGTACAATGCCGGTTCTGGCATATGCGCACGGATGTTGTAAGCCTGCGCAGTGAGGTGAATATTCAGCTGGCCCGGGTGCGGCAGTATCAGTGGAGCCGCTTGTTCAGTGTAATTATCTGGATCAATACAGCCGTCACGGTGATTCTGTGGTACGGTATGCACCATCCAAGAAGTATGATTTTTGTGGTGCTGGCAGGCGGCCTGCTTTCCCTGGGTGTGGCGGCAGTGGCGGCGGTTATCACCGAGAGGAACATACGCCAGGCTTACAGAAAATATGCCGGGGAGGCCGGCTTGACAACGGAGGAGGATGACCATTGGATTTACGGCATCTTCTATTATAATAAGAATGACAGCCGTTTTATGGTGAACAATCGGGTAGGAATCGGAACCACCATCAACATGGCAAAACCTTCCGGGAAAATATTTAGCGGTGTGATTTTAATCGGCACGGTGGCGCTCCTATTCTGGGCTGTGGGGATGGTGCTTTTGGAGGATTTCGTACCTATTTCTCTTAAGGTTGAGGATAACGCAGTGATTTCCGGACAGTACCAGGAGGAATACAGGATTCCCGTTGGGGAGATTGAAAGTGTGGAGCTGGTGGAGGAGCTTCCCTCTATGAGTAAGCGGGTGGGTTCCGCCATGGAGACCATCAAGAAGGGCTCTTTTATGGCGGAAGGGTATGTATCCTGTAAAGTATGCGCACGCATCATGAAGCCCCCCTTTCTTAAGATTACCACAGAGGATGGGATGGTGTATTATCTCAATGACGAGGACACCCAGGTGACAAAGCAGGTTTACCGGCGGCTTACGGACCCCAAAGGCCCGGTAGAATCGGCGCAGCCGTAACAAAACGGCGAGGAAGGAGCTGGAGGAAACGAGATAATAATGTACAGCCTCAAAGGCATATAGATAGTAGAGAGCCTCACCCTGCTGTGATTCTGTCAGCCGGGAGGGGACAATGGGTGCCATAGAGGGAGGTTGTATCTTGAAATCTTATCATAAAAAAGTTCTGTTTCTGGAGCTGGTTTTTTTGTACGTGCTCCTCATACTTGGCGTGAAGAAGCACGTGGCGGACCATCCGGACTGTGTCATGACGTTTCTTAAAGTTGCCGAAACCTCAGAGAATCAGACGTCGGACCCTTACGAAGAGCTGCCAAAAAAAGTTGCACTTACCTTTGACGACGGGCCTTATCCCGGCTATACGGAAAAGCTGTTGGACGGGCTAAAGGAAAGGAAGGTAAAGGCAACTTTTTTTGTGCTGGGCATTCAGGCGGAGAAGTATCCGGAGATTTTGGAACGAATCAGTGAGGAGGGACACCTCATCGGCAACCATACCTACAGCCATATCCTGTTGAAAAAAAACAACCGGAAGGAATTCAAGGAAGACTTGAAGAAGGCGGAGGAGCTGATTAGCGAAGTGACCGGGGAAGGAGTGCTGTACGTACGCCCGCCTTACGGGAAGTGGGATAAAAATCTGGAGCAGGAGCTGAATATGTTTCGGGTGCTCTGGACTGTAGACCCCAAGGACTGGTGCAAGGATGATGCCTCAGGCATTGCCCGGACCGTTTTGAAAAATGTCAAGGAAAATGATATTATTCTGCTCCATGACAGGTACAAGGCCAGCGTGGAGGCCGCCCTTATCATTGTGGATGAGCTTACAAAGCAGGGGTATGAATTTGTGACGGTGGATGAGATATTGCTGGATTAAGAGGTGGCAGCCATGTAAAGCTGGAGGTATTCCATAGCCTCGCCAGGATTGCAGGAGCCCGAGGATAGGATTTGCAACGGGGCTATGGCTCTGTTATAATTAAGAAAATGGAGCTTTGGATATTTCCCACAGTAGGGCTGTGGGTTTTTGATGAAAAGCATCCTGTTTGTAGAATTTTAACGAAAAGTATTTTTACTCTTGTAAAGCGCACATTTTTCGTGTATCTTATTGAATAGGTAATTGAAGGAATTCAAAGCTATTCTGTCATATTCATAAGAGGAAAAATGAATTTACAGGGAATAACAGCATAATTTTGCAAGTTCTGAAATAGAATCATGCAAAAAGGAGACGCCATGGATTTATTTGATTACATGCGGGAACAAAATAGCAAGAAGGAATCCCCTCTTGCCAGCCGGATTCGCCCAAGGACTCTTAATGAGGTGGTAGGACAACAGCATATCATTGGCAAGGATAAGCTTCTGTATCGCGCCATTTTGGCGGATAAATTAAGTTCTATCATCTTTTACGGGCCCCCCGGAACAGGGAAAACCACGTTGGCCAAGGTGATTGCCAACACCACCAGCGCGGAATTCACCCAGATTAATGCCACCTCTGCCGGGAAGAAGGATATGGAGGAGGTGGTGAACAAGGCCAAAGAGTTAAACGGGATGTACGGGAAGAAGACCATTTTGTTTGTGGACGAGATTCACCGCTTTAACAAGGGCCAGCAGGATTATCTTCTGCCCTTTGTGGAGGATGGGACAGTGATTCTCATTGGGGCCACCACGGAGAATCCCTATTTCGAGGTGAACGGGGCGCTTTTGTCCCGGTCCGTGATTTTTGAGCTGAAGGCGCTGACCAGGGAGGATATCCGTATTTTGCTGCTTCGGGCGGTGGAGGATACGGAGCGGGGCATGGGAGCCTACAAGGGCGTTATTGATGAGGATGCC
>CAPNGW010000303.1 GCA_948665105.1 uncultured Lachnospiraceae bacterium | reverse complement strand
TGATATACACCAGTATGCACAGGATCGCCACCGCCACCGCCAGAATGGTGTCCGGCCGGTAGGCTTCCACCTCCTTGATGCCCTCCACCACCAGCTCCAGGGGCGGGTCCGGCACCACATTGCTGAAGATTCGGTGTTCTTTTCCTGTAAGGTGTTTTGTGACTGCATCAATCATACCGGATTCCACTAAGAAGGGGTCCGTGACAAGTAAAATGCGGTCAGATTTCCATTTTTTTAAAAACTCCAAAGAGCCTGTACCGAAACAAATTCTGGTTTTGACGAAAAATTCTTCCATTTGTAGCACTCCTTTTTGGGTATCTGTGAGGCCATCCCATGAAACGGCATAAGACAATGGCGATACCCATTTTTCACACATCACTGCATGAATCTTTCTCTGATGGTATCTTTTGTGAAAATGGGAAATTTTATACCGAAAATTTTCATTCCTTGTTATTTGAGTGAAGAGATTGGAAGAGATGTGGGAATGAAGGGGGATATCCTATAGGTAACACAGTTTTCTATAGAATAATTCGGAGGTCAAAAGAGAGTTTTGCAGAGTGTAGTTTACAAATTGCAAAGGCTGCATTCTTCTTTGCTCCGGGTTCCGAGGCCAAGAGCTTCTAAAATGTTTGTGGGAACTGTACTGGTTCCGTCCATATACATTGCATCTCACAAGAACATTTAGAGGCTCTTAGGTTCGCAACCCGGAACAAGGAGGAATACAATTTGTGCAAGCTGCCGGACACAATCTGTGAAAGGCTCTTTTTCCCAACGCAATACAATCCTGCCCAAAGGGCTTTTTATATCATAGGCAAATTTGGAAAACTTCTTATAATATAAAAAATCAGAGTCCCATACTTCCCGTTGAGTCCTCTGATTCCAAATTTCTTATTCACAATACTTTATTTCGATGCTTTCACATGGTTTTTCTACACAGATTGATAAAATAAAATTTTGTTTTATTTTTTTCTGGTAAAAGCTTCCAGCCTTATTACAGCAGATTTTCTCAGGCCCCCGCCAGGCTGTATCAGCTTCTTTCACGTCCTCCAAAAGCTGAAACTCCACAGAGCGCAAATCTCTCCCAATCCCCTCACCAGTCATCTTCAAATAGCTCTCTTTTAATGTCCACAGCTTAAGGAAACGCTCCTGGCAGCTGTCTCCCAGAACATATGCCTGTTCCCCAAGGGTACAGACCTTTTTTATGAGACCGTCACTTATGGGGCGCTGCCCCTCCACATCCACCCCCACCGGGCAGGGGGCCAGGGCACAGACCACCATCCCTTTGCAGTGGCTGATATTATAATAGATGGGAAGCCCTCTCAGGTAAGGCTTCCCATTGGATGCTTTTACGATATCTAATTTTAAAGTATTTTGCATATCCAGTCCGCATTCATAAGTTAAAGCATATTTCAATAATTCCATTCCTATGGTATGCTGGTTGGAAGCCTGCTCCCTTCTATCCGTCTCGCCCTGGGCAAGTTCCTTCACCAGGACGATAATCTCCTGCTCTGATTTCATCTACCAGCTCTCCCCCTGATAAAATGCCCAAACACCGGACACGTAAATAAGGTTGGCCAGTATCATAAAGACCAGCACCGGGAATATCATACCCAGAACCACATTCATCACAATCACAGCGCCGTGGAGCCACAGTGGCGCATGATACAGGCAGTAAGCAAGCACCTCCTCCAAGACAGCCACCAGAATTACCGTCACAGCCGCCACCTTAAGCCATAAAATTCCACACAAAATCACCGCAAGAAAGACCACACCTCCCACTGCGGGCCACAGCCAGTCCGGCAAACCGTCTCCAGGCCATCTCTTTTTTCTCTTAAGATTCTTCCCAATGTCCGACTCCCGCACAAATTCATGCAGCTCCGGCTCCATATCCAGAATCTCCATGTCGCCCTCTGTCTCTATAGGATTGTTCACCTTGCTCTCTTCCATGAAATCCCCCTGATTCTTAAAAGCTCCGGAGCTTGTCTTCGTCACCCGTTGTCTTGTCCATTGACTGTACCACCACATAATAGCCAAAGCTATCGTTGACAGCCACATAGACCCGGGCACCCACCTTTTTCCCCAGAACCGCCTTACCCAGCGGCGAATCAATGCTGATTCGTCCTTCAACGGAATTGCCCCGCACCGTAGTGACCAGCTTGTAGGTCTCTGTGGTGCCGTCATCCTCCATATACAGGGTCACTGTATTGTTAATGCCTACCTCGTCCTCCCCGGAATCGTCGGAGATGATTCTGGCAGTCTTAATCATCCGCTCCAGATAACGAATGCGGCTCTCGTTTTTATTCTTGTCCTTCTTCGCTGCATGATACTCAAAATTCTCACTCAAATCGCCATGGGCCCGGGCCTCCTTGACGGCCTCAATGGCTTCCTTGCGCACCACCAGCTTGCGGTATTCAATTTCTTCCCTTATCTTCTCGATATCTTTTTTTGTTAATTCATCATACATGAGTTTATCATAGCAAAATTGCACAAGGTTTTCAAGAGAAACAGGAAGTTTCTTTTTCTGGCCGGATATCAGCGTTACACTACCATCTACCACTATGAGGTGGAGGCCGCTCCGAGAATTACAGGATTTGATGAGCCCGTTCAGTCCGGTATATTTTCCGATTTGGAAATAACCATAACTGATTTTCTGAAATAAACAATAATTATATCATTCTTCGGGGCAGCCATGCAAAATGAAGATATCTTGCGGAACTAACTGTACCATCCGGCCTACGGTGCGGCGAAGCCATAGCCCTAAATAAACTCAAAGCAAAACCCTTGAAAATCCAGCATTTTCAAGGGTTTATCATTCTCTGTAAAAGCCGAAGAAGGGACTCGAACCCTCGACCTGCGCATTACGAATGCGACGCGCTACCAACTGCGCTACTTCGGCTTAGATTGAAAACAATCCTTGACTATTATATACGGTTTTCATACATTTTTCAATCCCTTTTTCATTATTTTTCAAGAATTATTTTTCAGTTAAAATATTCACAAAAATTCTATTGACTTTTTTTGCAGACGGTATATAATAAGATTGCTTTTGTTTAATAATGATAAACTTGAAATATACAGTCACCTTCAGTTTCTGTCATTAAACATAAAATTTATACTCAGTTTTATTTACTTATTGGAAACATACAGTTTATACTCAGTTTTATCGCCCCCTTTGGCGGGGTCCTACACCTATACCAGGAAAGAAGGATGTATCATGGATATCGGCAACCGCATGAAGGAGCTGCGCATTCAGTACGGCCTGACCCAGCAGGAGCTGGCAGACCGAAGCGAGCTCTCCAAAGGCTTCATCTCCCAGCTGGAGCGGAACTTAACCTCCCCCTCCATAGGCACATTGCTGGACATTATCCAGTGTCTTGGCACCACCCCG
>CAPNGW010000302.1 GCA_948665105.1 uncultured Lachnospiraceae bacterium | reverse complement strand
CAGGCGAACAATACCGAGGGCTCCGATGATGCCTTAAAGGCAGCCACCAGCTCCCCCAGCACGTTGGCCAGCAGAATTTTTTTGGACAGGCCCAGGAGAAAACGGCGGATGCCATAAGCTGCCTGTTCCATGGTATGGCTTCGGTGGGTAAGCTGGCCGGCAATGTCTGTGTAGCGGACAATGGGGCCGGCAATAAGCTGTGGAAACATGGCAATGTAGGCGGCCAGATTTATATAGTTTCTCTGGGCTGGCGCCGCCTTTCGGTATACGTCCACCACATAGCTTAAAATCTGAAAGGTGTAGAAGCTGATGCCAATGGGAAGGGCAATTTTTAACAGGGGAACCGACAGGCCCGTTACAGCGTTGAAGTTTTCAATAAAAAAGTCTGCATACTTACAGTAGCCAAGCAGCAAAAGGCTTAACAGCACAGAAGTGGCCAGGCATATCCTGGACCACTTCCTGCCCTGGTATTTCTCAATCAAAATCCCAAATACATATCCTTGTGTGATGGCTATGAGCATGAAAATCAGATATCTGGGTTCTCCCCACCCATAGAAAAACAGACTGGCCAAAAGCAGCACGCTGTTTTTGAGCTTTCCCGGAGCCGCAAAATATACCAGCAGGACACCGGGAAGAAAATAAAATAGAAACGAAATACTTGAAAAAAGCATGGCTGCTCTCCCGCTTGTTGTTTTATGCTCTTACACGATTGGCTCTTCGCAGACGATTTGAGCCCCCTCATAGGCTGCACTCACCTTTTCCTTAAAGGTGTCTGCAATCCCACCGTCTCCAAAGAAGGATATCACATAATTACCCACGGTCATAATCACCAGCTTTTCCGGGAAACCGCACATCCATTGACGGTTCATGATATTTTCCTTCATCTCATCGGTAAGGCTGCTTATGGAGCCTGAATCCTTCACGCGGAAAACGCCGCAGGTGAAGGTGTTGGCATTCATCATATGCATCAGGGAAGCCGCATCGTCAATCTTCGAAAGGGCAGCTGTCGGAAAGCCCAGGGTGGAATCCAGCATAGCTCCATCCTCTATGCTAAACCTTCCCGGTTCGTCCATAGTCATATTTTCTTCCGTCATGTCTCCGCCCGCTGCCGGGAATTTCTCCTCATCCGTATAGCTGTTCCATACGGTATTAAGAAGCTCCAGGGAATCCTTGACATTTACCTCCTGGCCGCCATTTGCGCCTTGCCCCCCTCCTTTATTGCCGCAGGCCCCAAGGGAGATTGTAAGTATTGTTACCAGTAAAATCGCCGTTATTTTCTTCACCGTTTCATTCCTCCATGTAATTATTCTTCGTTTCCTTCTATACAGGGTTGACCGGAATTTACTTTTCCATACGTAAAAATGCCGGTTTGTAAAAAAGAATCCCGCTTGCGAGATTCTCCGCGCCCAAGCGGTATTGCGAAGCAATTAATTTCATCCTGGGCTTCATCACCATAAGGCAATCTGCAGTACATTGACGATAATGGTCAAAATCCAGTTTATGGCGGAAATTACGATACCCACAATACTACAGATTTTTGCCGCCTTGGCAGCCCCCGCCTTACTGGAGCCCTGGCCCATTCTCGCCATGGAAAATCCCACGCAGGCCAGAATGATGCCAAGAAGAGGAATGATAAGTCCTGCTGCAATTGACAGGATACCGGGGATTAAGGCAATCATGGCCGTCTGATAATTGTCTACAGTTTTTACTGGAATGGGATTGGTTGCAGGTCCAGGCTGGGGTCCGCCTGCTTGGGCCTGCTCCAAAAGAGGCTGTTTAAGGGCCTCAAATAACATCTGTAAATTGCTTTTGTATTGCTTCTTTGGCACAGCGGCTACGAAGCCCTCCAGATTCATTTCCTTCCCAAAGGAGCCCTTCATCCATGCTTCCAGATGGAAGACACCGCCAGCGTAGGACCATTTTAAGTATTTAAATCCTTCCACAAAGCCATCCCCGGCGCGGTAAGCCTGTTCTCCTTTCCAGTCCGAGATGGAATAGCCGTGTTTTGTAAGATAGTCGTTCATGATAAACTGCACGAAATCATCGGGTTTGTTCAAAACCAGATCCTGTGTAAATCTCGCCATTGATTTTTCCTCCTGGGTTATATGGTTTCATTTGGTATTTTCAAGTAATATTATATTGGATAGAAGGAAATATTTCAAGAATAAAACACCAAATTCCAGGGGATACACTGTCAGGCTACCAGTAATACCAGGCCGGCGCATTGGCCATGGCAAATTCTGCTCCGCCCATAATCATGGAGAAGAAGGCAAGAACGATAATCAAAAGGATGGCGCCACCGTCGTATTTCATGGCTTCTTCTGTCTTTTTTAAGTTGGACAAAAGTATCTCTGCCCCCAGAAAGACAAGGATTAAGGGCCATAGACGGAAAATAAAGTCGTAGGTAAGGGTCGGCATCACCATGTGAAGAAGAAACAGTACTCCAAAGAGAATGAGTACGACTCCACAGGTGACACTTCCCACTCTTCTGGTCCTCATGGCTGTTCACCTCCTGAAGATTCCTGGCCGTCCAGCTCCCTTTTCTTGCCTCGGATGAGCCAGATGCCACCCAGCACACACAAAGCTGCAACCACCAGCCGCGGAAGAGCATGGGCAAGCTCCCAGTACCAGTCAAAAAGATGGGAGGGCAGAACCCATGCAAGGAAGTCCAGAAGGTTGTTGCCCAGAACCCCAAGGCCAATGACTATCAGGACTACGGCAAGGATATTGCGCGCCTTTTTATTGAGATTTAAATTTTCGGGAAGTACCTGATTTAAGTGGAACAGGTAGTCGTCCTCCACCGCATAAAATTCTTCGTCCGGCATGCTTCTTAGGTTGTGCACATGGAAGAAGCTGTAAAACCATAAAACCGGCAGTACGAACAGCAAGGGGCCGATGTTCAGCCAGCTTGATAAAAATACCAGCAGGAAGAAGGCACCCATCAGGGTAACTCCCTGCTTCATAAATCCCATGTACATCTCTCCTGCTCCTGGCAGAAGGGAAAAAATAAAAGTTAAAAATCCGCTTTTCTTTCTGGTCATTTTCTCTTACCTCCGTTTAATAGCTGCGTTGCAAAATCGTTTAATTTCTCTGTGGCTCCACAGGATACCTCGTTAAAGATATCCAGGATGGATTTTCCCCGTTCTCTCTCCTGTTCCTCCTTGGGATACAAATCCTGGCTTAGCTCTGTTTTTGGCCTTTCCGGCTGTGTCAGACCCATATTCTGAAAATTGGTGACGGCAAACAGCAGCACCAGGGAGAACGCCACTGCCGCACTGACCTTCAGGCTGTACAAGGCCAGCTGTACCCGTTTTGGGGTCTTTTTAAGAGCGACGGATGCGCGTATATCCATCTGCCTGGTGCGCTCCAATATCTGCCCTGCAAGATAAGC
>CAPNGW010000301.1 GCA_948665105.1 uncultured Lachnospiraceae bacterium | reverse complement strand
GGTTCCCAAAACCTCCACCAGCTGCTCCTTCAGCAAGGTAAAGGCCGCCGCGTCAGAGGGCACCGGCACGTTGTCATCCTGAATAAAATCCCCCAGATGACTGTCCTCCTCCTCACCGATGGGAGTCTCCAGGGACACGGGCTCCTGAGAAATTTTCAATATCTCCCGGACCCGGTCCACCGGCATGTTCATCTCTCCTGCAATCTCCTCAGGGGAAGGCTCACGTCCCAGCTCCTGGAGAAGCTGTCTTGACACCCGAATCAGCTTGTTGATGGTCTCCACCATATGCACCGGAATCCGAATGGTTCTGGCCTGGTCGGCAATAGCCCTGGTGATGGCCTGACGAATCCACCAGGTGGCATAGGTGCTGAACTTATAGCCTTTCCGGTAATCGAACTTCTCCACAGCCTTGATAAGGCCCAGATTTCCTTCCTGAATCAAATCCAGAAAAAGCATACCGCGGCCCACGTAACGCTTGGCAATACTGACCACTAGGCGCAGATTGGCCTCCGCCAGACGTTTTTTGGAATCCGCGTCTCCCAGCTCCATTTTCTTGGCCAGCTCAATCTCCTCCTCGGCGCTTAGAAGGGGCACCTTGCCAATCTCTTTTAAATACATGCGGACCGGGTCCTCGATGCTGACGCCGTCCGGCACGGAGAGGTCGATTTTCTCCACCTCAATGTCATCTTCGTCATTCAAAAGGATTTCCACATCCACGTCGTCCTCTTCATCTCCCGAGATGCGAAGCACGTCGATATTATGGGTTTCCAGAAAATCCAGAATCTTTTCAAACTGCTCAGCATTCAACTCCATGTCCCGAAAAAAATCACTGATTTCCTGATATTCCAGTATATTTTTTTTCTTTTTGGCAAGGGCCAGCAATTCCTGCAGCTTTTCGCTAAATTTTACTGCTTTTTCTTCCATTTTGTTTCATCCTTCCATTTCTTGTTTATATTTTGTCCTTAATCGATGGAAATATGCAATTTCCGTAATTCCTGTAACCTTCTTTTGTCTTCCACCAGCTTTTGCAGACCCTCCAAATCTGTGGGCTCCATATGCTTTTGCCGGTATTCAATGCTATTTTCCTTGATTCGAACAACTGTCTCTTTCAGTGCCTTTTCCCTGTCCTGCTTTGTCTCAATTCCGCTGATGTTGGCGTGAAACAGGGAAGCTATTTTTTTCTGCTGCTCCTCGTCGGGGAACATACTGACGATTTTTGCGGGATTCACCTCACCCTCGTTGTACTGCTGAAACAGAATTCGGGCGGTACTGGCATAGGGCTCCTCTGTGAAATCCTCCGGCCCGATGTAGGCGCTTATCCTGGCAAAGAGGCTGTGATTCTCGATAAGCCAGGTCAGAAGCAGCCGCTGGGACATCTCCCTTGCATCCTCCGGCTTCTTATTTTCATGCACTCCGGTCTTTAAGGGCTTTCGCTCCCCGGGGGCAGCTCCCTTGGCCGCCATGCGGTTCACCAGCTTACGCAAATTGTCGAAGCCCATCTGATACCTCACCGCCACCGCTTCAATGTAATTATTACGCTCCAGCTCCTCGCCAAATTCTAAAAGTCTTAAGGCAATCTCATTGTAAAAGGCCGTCTTGCTCTCCGGGTCTTCCAGGTTATAGTCCCGCTCCAGCACGGAAATTTCAAACAGAAAGCTGTTTTGGGCATTGTCAATCCGCTCCTGATAAGCCTCCGTCCCCAACGCCTTGATAAATTCATCCGGGTCCTTGTAGGGCTGCATGTCCACGACCTTGGCCGTAAGACCCGCTTCCTTCAAAATGGGAATGGCCCGAAGGGCAGCTCTGACACCTGCGCCGTCACTGTCAAAGGTTAAATACACCTCCCTGGTATACCGTTTCAGCAGGTTGGCGTGGCCCGGTGTAAAGGCCGTTCCCAGGGAAGCCACAGCATTGTCAAATCCCGCCTGGTGCAGGGCTATCACGTCCATATACCCTTCACACAGCAGAATCTGGGGCTTTCTGGAGGCCCGGGCAAAATTCAGTCCGTAGAGATTTCGGCTCTTGTCAAACACCAGTGTCTCAGGAGAGTTTAAGTACTTGGGCTCTCCTTCCCCCATGACGCGTCCGCCAAATCCGATTACACGGCTGTTGGCATCCATGATGGGAAACATGGCCCGGTTCCAAAACTTGTCGTAGCCACCCCGCTTCTCATCGATGGTCACAAGGCCCGACTCCTTTAAGAGCTCGTCCTCGTACCCCTGCTGCTTCAAATACCGATATAAATCATCACTGAACTTGTTGGAATATCCCAGGCCGAACTTCTGCATGGTCTCGGCAGTCAGCTGCCTCCCGGTGAGGTAATTCATGGCGTGCTTCCCCTGCTCCATCCGAAGCTGCGCATAAAAATACCGGGCCGCCTCCTTGTTCATCTCCAGAATCCGGGCCTTTTTGTCTGCCCTCATCCGTTCCTTAAGAGTTACCTCCCGTTTGGGAAGCTCAATCCCTGCCCTCTCTGCCAGCTGTTCCAGGGCTTCCTGGAAGGTATGATTCTCATAGTCCATCAGGAAGGTAATCACATTCCCCCCGGCTCCGCATCCAAAGCAATAGTACATCTGCTTGTTGCCCGACACAGAAAAAGAGGGGGTTTTCTCATTATGAAAAGGGCACAGTCCAAAATGGGTATTTCCTTTTCTTTGTAGCTTCACGTAACTGGAAATCACATCCACAATATCGTTTCGGGAGCGGATTTCCTCAATTAAATCCTCCGAATAGAATGGCATAATTACTCCTTAGCTGCCGGGCGTCAGTTGGCCTGCCAGGCCTTGGGCATAAAGTATTGCTCAAATTTTGCGGTTGCATACTGGTCCGTCATTCCTGCGATGTAATCGCAGACTACCCGGTCTGTGGCCTCTCCCGTCTCTATCATTTGCAAGTAATGTGCGGGAAGCTCGCTCAAGTGCTCAATGTAAAAAGCAAACAGCCGCCTTAAAAGCTCCTTGGCCTTCACTTCCTCGCCTTTGGCCACCGGATTCTTGTAGACATGCTGAAACATAAAGCTGCGAAGTCCCCGCATGGCGTCTTCAATCTCCGGTGACATATGTATGTCGGCCGTCCCCTGACTGCTCATTATGATGTCGTGAACCAGGGTATCAAGCCGCACCCGGGTGCTATAGCCCAAAATCTCCCGGTACTCGCCGGGGATATCCTCCTCGTCCAGGACATGGGCCCGGATAGCATCGTCGATGTCGTGGTTAATGTAGGCGATTTTGTCGGACAGACGCACAATCCGCCCCTCCGGAGTAGATGGCAGAGAAGCCGTCTGATGCTTTAAAATTCCGTCCCGTACCTCCCAGGTGAGGTTTAAACCCCTGCCGTCTTTTTCCAGCTTTTCCACGATACGGACACTCTGAATATTGTGTCGAAAGCCCCCCTGACAGA
>CAPNGW010000300.1 GCA_948665105.1 uncultured Lachnospiraceae bacterium | reverse complement strand
CGGAGTGACCATCGGTCGCCCAAGGCGAAGCCATAGCCGCGTGCGGCTATGGTATCATATCCACGAAAGGAAACTCACCCGTGAAAACAACCATGAATCTCACCACCTTACCCGACGATATCGGGCGTTTCCAATCCCCTGAGGACCTTAAGAATTTTTACATGAGTTTCGGATGCGCAGGGCTGGAGCTGATGCCCTGCCATATCACCCTGGATGAAAAATCCCTTTTCCCCCGGGACTGTTCCCTGATTGACCGGGATATGGTGGTGGGCATACACATTTGCTGTATCAACGACTGGATGGGCCTTGACCGGGATTTTCTTTTGAAGTACTACCGCCGACAGCTTGATTATGCCAGGGATATGCAGGCGGAGTACGTGGTGTTTCACGTCACCCAGGTGGATGACCAGGAGGGCTTCACCTACCGCCTTACCCATTCCGATGAAGAGGTGGTTCTGGCAGCCTGTACCCTCATCAACGGCCTTCTGGACGGTGAGGACTATGATTTTCACTTCCTTATGGAAAATCTCTGGTGGGCCGGGCTGAACTTTTTCCATCCTTCCACCACAAGGCTGCTGCTTGACGGCGTGCACTATGAAAAAAAAGGCCTGATGCTGGACACCGGCCATTATCTTCATACCAACCATGCGCTGAGAACCCCTAAGGAGGCCCTTGGCTACCTTCACCTTATGCTTGAGGAGCACAAGGAGCTTCTCCCCTATATCAAGGGCGTCCATCTGCAGCAGTCCTTGACCGGAGAATACGTCACAGGCTGGCTAAAAGAGCCCCATGTCCTGCCCTCAGACCCCGGGGAACGGTTCTCAAAGGTTTATGAGCATATTTTTGCCATTGACAGGCATCAGCCCTTTACGGAGCCCGGGGTAAAGGAGCTGGTGGAGCAGATTGCTCCCATGTATGTCACCTACGAATATATCACCAACAGTCGTGAGGAATTGGCCCGTTACCTGGAGGCGGGAAGCCGGGCGTTACGCTGATTTAACCGGAAACAATGCCTGATTTCACACAGGAGGAAGTACCCATGAAAGAAAATATTGAAACCATTCCACTGATAGATGCCTTCAAGGCAGAGGACGAATGTCCCTTCTGCTTTCTGGAGAGGATGGCGGAGCAACATGCCCTCTCCTTCATTCTTGGAAGCGCCTACATGGAGGAGGATATCCGCACTGCCACCGACGAAGCCGGCTTCTGCCGCCACCACTACAAGATGATGTACGATTACGGAAACCGTCTGGGAAGCGCTTTGATTTTAGAGACGCACCTTAAGAAGCTGAACCGGGACATGGCCCGGGAAATCGGTGCCTTCACCCCGGGCAAGTCCGGTCTTGCCGCCCGGTTTAAAAGGGACGCTCCTGCAGACAGCGCCAAAACCACTCTGGGGGCCTGGACCAGAAAAGTCGGAAGCTCCTGCTATGTATGTGACCACTTTGAGAACATCTACAAGCGGTATCTGGACACATTTTTCCACCTGTATAAGAAAAATGAAGAATTCCGGGAGTTGTTCGCAAAGAGCAAGGGCTTCTGTCTGCCCCACTTCGGCGACCTGGTGGAGCAGGCCCAGGACAAGCTTTCAGACAGTCAGAAAAAAGAGTTCTATCCCGCACTATTCTCCATCATGCAGGAGAATCTGAAGCGTCTGGAGGAGGAAGTCTCCTGGTTTGTCATGAAGAACGACTACCGCCACAAGGACGAGGACTGGGGCACCTCCGCCGACAGCGTCCAGCGGGCCATGCAAAAATGCGCCGGGGGCTATCCCGCCGACCCGGTATTTGTACAAAAGCGTTAAAAGTACCCCATGGGTGCAGAATGCGAATCTTCGCTGCTGCTCTCCATGGGGCATTTTCATTCTTCCGGTCTGTAAAAATTTTGTTCCGGAGGCTTTCTCCTGTTCTTCCTCTGCCGGTGCTCCAGCACTGCATAGATAACAGAAATCCCAATGGCAATGAGTCCCACTGACAGGAGGAGAATGCTCTTGGGCAAAAGCTCCAAATCCCAGTAATCATACACCACAACCTTGGCGCAGACAAAGAGGGCCAGCACCAGCCCGTAAATACGCAGGGCCATCTCATTGCGGATAAATCCTGCAATGATTGCACCGATGGCAATCACCATAAGAGCGATGCTCATAACCACAGGAAGGTGAATCCGATACACGAAAATCATATAGGTCAGCACCAGGCCCAGCACCAGGCCTTGCATACGCTGGGGCAGATGACAGCGGTTTCTCCACAGAATCAATACTGCCAGCACCGCCAACACCAGCACCAGGGTATCCTGCATGTAATCAGGCTCCCACCACAAACGCCGGGGCCACAGGTTCAAAAGCATCAGTCCCATAAGACTTATGTTTGTATACACCAGCGCGCCTTCCCTCTTATCCCGAAGTTTCGGCACATACAGGCACAACACGGTAAAGGCCAGTAAAAATGCCAGCTCCGCAGGCACAAGCCAGGACGAGGGCGTCACAATCATGAGAAAGAAAAAGAAATAGACGCTGACGGTCAGCTGGTGCGCCAGACGGTGTTCCTTCACCAGGAGCAGTCCCACTCCCATAAGCACCACGGCCGCCACAATACCGGGCCATGCCAAATCCCCTTCCACCACAAACAGAAGCAGAGCGAAGGACTGGAAATACAGTCCCATATTATACCACCGGAATTTTCTCAAAAGAAGCAGGAGAAGATTCAGTCCCACCAGAATCAGCGCAAGCTGGGGCAGCACGTAATCCTTTCGGTACTGCAGTGCAATAATCAGCCCCACCAGATAGAATATCTGGGCAAGGTTGCAGACAATCCAGGCGAGAAAAGCCCCCGAGCCTTTCCCCCGGGAAGCGGCATACAGGAAATTTAAAATCCCCGCCGTCACAATGGCGTAGACAAGGGCCATGGTAAGGCCCTCTCCCGGAATGTTAAAGAGAAGCACCATGCCAAATACAAAGGAACAAAAGGACTGAAAAATCATATGTACCAGGCGCACCACATCCTGGTGATCTCCCACCGCTCCCAGATGCCACATGAGATTCAGACCCACCAAAGCTATAAGAAGCAGAATCAATTCCGGTACTCCCCGATTCCAGGGCAGGAACAGGGACGTGGTGAAAAATCCCATCAGGCTCATACTTTGCAGGACCAAAGACCTGGTAAAATAGCCGTTGAGCCAGGACAATACCGCCACCAGAACCACCATTCCCAAGGTCCATAAGAGAGGCAGCGTCTCAAACACATGGTAATTCCACGACACCGCCCAATACACGCCCAGAATACTGCCTGCACTTAAGCCCAGAGCCAGCTTCCTGGACAACCGAACGATTCCGATTTGTGCCACCACCCAAACCAACGCAAAAAATGCCAGCAGCATCATCCCCTGCACGGCCCGGGGCAAAAAATTGCGCACCAGAATTCCCGT
>CAPNGW010000299.1 GCA_948665105.1 uncultured Lachnospiraceae bacterium | reverse complement strand
AGCTGACTGCAAGGCTCACAAACGGACGAGGCGCTTACTCCTTCTGCATGTGTCCGGGAGGTTATGTGGTCAATGCCTCCTCTGAGCCGGAACGACTTGCCGTCAACGGCATGAGCTACAGCGGACGGAACGGGGACAATGCCAACAGTGCCATTATCATTACGGTAAATCCCCAGGATTTTGGCGGGGAAGGGCCTTTATCCGGTGTGGAATTTCAACGGCGGCTGGAAGAGAAGGCCTGGAAGCTGGGTGGAGGCTTGATTCCACAGCAATTATTTGGAGATTTTGAGAGGGGACGGGTAAGCAGCGCTTATGGGTCCTATGGAAGCTGTACCAAAGGCGGCACGGCCATGGCCCCCCTCCATCAGCTGTTTTCGGAGGGAATGAAAGTGTCCTTTGTGGAGGGCATGCACCGCTTTGGTGAAATCATTCAAGGGTTTGACCGGTACGACTGCATCCTTTCCGGCGTGGAGAGCCGAACCTCCTCCCCGGTTAAGATTCCCCGGAATCAGGAGTTTTTAAGCAATAAGCCGGGAGTCTATCCCTGTGGGGAGGGGGCAGGCTATGCAGGCGGGATTATGTCCGCGGCAATGGACGGCCTGAAGGTTGCAGAAGCAGTGATTCGCAAATTTACATTACGAAACACCCAATTAAGAAAGGACAGATGATTGTGGCAGAACTTACACCCATGATGCAGCAATATATGGAGACAAAGAAGGACTACCAGGACTGTATTCTCTTTTACCGCCTGGGGGATTTCTATGAGATGTTTTTTGAGGATGCCCTCACCGCTTCCAAGGAGCTGGAAATCACTCTGACAGGGAGAAACTGTGGCCTGGAAGAGAAGGCTCCTCTGTGCGGTGTGCCCTTCCACGCAGTGGAAAGCTATTTGAACAAGCTGGTATCAAAGGGCTACAAGGTGGCCATTTGCGAGCAGGTGGAGGATCCAAAGCTGGCCAAAGGACTGGTGAAGCGTGAGGTGGTCCGCATTGTGACTCCCGGCACCAACTTAAATACCCAGGCCATGGACGAGACCAAAAATAATTTCCTCATGTGCATTGTCTATCTGGAGGACCGCTATGGCGTTTCCGTTGCCGATGTCACCACCGGAGATTACTATGTGACGGAGCTGGACTCGGAGCGGAAGCTTATGGACGAGCTGGCCCGTTTTTCTCCTACGGAAATTATCTGCAATGAGCCCTTTTATATGAGCGGCATCGATTTGGAGGATTTAAAGAACAGGCTTAATATTGTCATTTATTCTCTGGAAGCCTGGTATTTCAGTGACGAGACAGCCAAGGGCATACTTCTTGAGCATTTTAAAATAAACAATTTAAACGGTCTTGGCCTTTCAGATTACGAATGTGGGACCATTGCCGCCGGAGCGCTTTTGAAATATCTCTATGAGACTCAGAAAAACTCTCTCTCCCACATGTCAAGACTGCAGCTTTACAGCACCGGAAAATACATGATTATCGACAGCTCCACCCGGCGGAATCTGGAGCTGGTTGAGACCTTGCGGGAGAAGCAGAAGCGGGGCTCCCTGCTGTGGGTGCTGGATAAGACCAGGACTGCAATGGGGGCGAGGATGCTTCGGAATTTTGTGGAGCAGCCCCTGATTCACAAAAATGAAATCGAAGCAAGACTTAATGCCATTGAGGAGTTAAACAGCCAGGCCATGAACCGGGAGGAGCTTAGGGAATATCTGTCTCCCATTTATGACATGGAGCGGCTCACGAGCCGCATTACATACCAGACAGCCAATCCCAGGGATTTGATTGCGCTAAAGAGCTCTCTGTCCATGCTGCCACATTTGAAGACCTTGCTGGGCGAGTTTCACAGTGAGGAGCTTACACGGCTTTGCGGGGAGCTGGATACCCTTTCGGATTTGTATGAGCTGATTGAAGCATCGATTTTGGATGAACCGCCCATCTCTGTCCGGGACGGAAATATTTTGAAGGAAGGCTTCCACGAGGAGGTGGATAAGCTGCGGCATGCCAAGACCGAGGGCAAGACCTGGCTTATGGAGCTTGAGGCCAAGGAGCGGGAGAAGACAGGGATTAAGAATCTGCGCATCAAATACAACAAGGTTTTCGGCTACTACCTGGAGGTCACCAATTCTTACCAGAACCTGGTGCCGGATTACTATACCAGAAAGCAGACGCTGGCCAACGCCGAGCGCTACATTACACCGGAGCTTAAGGAGCTGGAGGACATGATTCTGGGGGCGGAGGATCGCCTGGTTTCTCTGGAGTATGAGCTCTACCGGGAAGTCAGAGAGAAGATTGCCGGAGAGGTTTTGAGGATTCAGAAAACTGCCAAGGCCGTTGCCTGCATTGACGTGTTTACCTCACTGGCTCTGGTGGCGGAACGGAATGGCTATTGTCGGCCCCAAATTACCGAAAACGGCGTTATTGACATTAAGAACGGACGTCATCCGGTGGTAGAGCAGATGATAAGCAACGATATGTTCATCGCCAATGACACGTATCTTGACAACAACAAGAACCGGATTTCCATTATCACAGGTCCCAACATGGCAGGAAAATCCACCTACATGCGGCAGACGGCTTTGATTGTGCTGATGGCACAAATCGGAAGCTTTGTTCCTGCCACAGAGGCAGTCATCGGCATTGTGGACCGGATTTTCACCCGGGTGGGAGCTTCCGACGATTTGGCCTCGGGCCAGAGTACCTTCATGGTGGAGATGACAGAGGTTGCCAACATTCTGAGAAACGCCACCCAAAACAGCCTTCTGGTTCTGGATGAAATCGGACGGGGAACCAGTACCTTCGATGGGCTTTCCATCGCCTGGGCAGTGGTGGAGCACATAAGCAATCCAAGGCTGTTGGGTGCAAAGACTTTGTTCGCCACCCACTATCATGAGCTGACGGAGCTGGAGGGAAAGCTTAGTAACGTGAACAACTACTGCATTGCCGTCAAGGAGAAGGGGGACGACATTGTTTTCCTGCGTAAAATCGTTCCCGGAGGGGCGGACCGCAGCTATGGCATTCAGGTGGCCAAGCTGGCCGGGGTGCCGGAATCGGTGATTGAGCGTGCCAAAGTTATTGCCGACGAGCTTTCCCAGAACGATATCTCTGAGGTGGTCAGCAGTATCGCCATGGAGCACACGCCCCAGACAAAAGCCCAAAATGGCAGGCTGGACGAGGTGGATATCAGCCAGATATCCTTTTTGGATACGGTGAAGGATGACGATATCATAGAGGAAATCCGTACTATGGATTTGAGCAATGTAACGCCCATGGAGGCCATGAACAAGCTGTTTCAGATACAGAGTAAGATTAAGAACCGCTGGTAAGGAAGGTGATAAATATGCCTCAGATTGAAATACTGGACCAACAGACCATCGATAAAATTGCAGCAGGGGAAGTGATTGAGCGCCCGGCTTCCGTGGTGAAGGAGCTGGTGGAAA
>CAPNGW010000298.1 GCA_948665105.1 uncultured Lachnospiraceae bacterium | reverse complement strand
CCTGGGCGAACCACATCAAAAATTCCACAGCCTCGTCCCGCTTGTCACTGTCCTTAAGCACATAGCCTCCCTGGCCGGAGCTGGCCAAAACACTATAATCCACCCCGCTCTCCCTTAGGGTTCCTGGCACGGGATACATGGCCCATTTCCCGGAAAGCTCCGTGGCGGCCAGAAGCAGACGGTTATATTCCGTATAATCTGCAATTGCCAGGGGCATCTCACCGCTTCGAAACCGGTTGAAGAAATCGTAGGTCACCGGCAGGTCATAATCGGTAAAAAGTCTTGCATATCCTGTAAATACATCCACCGCCGTCTGATTCTGAAAGGCAGTGGCTGTCCGCTCCTCATTATAATACCCCTGCCCCTGCTGCCACAGCATGGTTCCGAAGGTCTGGTCAGAGGAGGGAATGCCCACCTGCATATTTTTCCTCTGGATTACCGGTATCACCGCGTACAGCTCTTCCCAGGTGGCAGGCGGCAGGATTCCCAGCTCCTCAAAAATATCTGTCCGCACAAACATCATGGGAAACACCTGGGTCAGAGGCACTCCGTAGGTCTCCTCCCGGTACTCGTAGGGAAGAAAGGACTGGCTCTGGCATTCCTCCCTGAGCAGGTCAAATCCCTCACATTCATCCAGAGGCTCCAGCGCCCCCCGCATTGCCAGATTCACAATCTCCTGATTATCGGAAAATAGCACCACATCCGGGCTGGTACCCGCCAGAATCGCCTCCGTCACTCCCTGCTGCACCAGGGAGAATTCCACCTTCTTACCGGTGCTGGCCGTATAGCCATGATCCGTCATATCCTTGATTACCTGTATTTGATCTCGCCCCAGGCTCACCCATACGGTAAGTACATCCTCTTCCTCCGTCTTCTTGGGGAAAAAGGAGGTATACAATGCTCCGGCCTCAAAGCAGAGGTTGTCCCAGATTCCTGCGTTCACAGGCGGGGACGCTTCCTCCGGTGCAGCCAGAAGGATATAATCAAGATCCAGAGGCTGACTGCTGATGGACAGCATAAGGCTGGACAGAGCGTCGATATTTCCCTTGAAGGTACCCAGCCGTACCGGTATGGTATCCGGCTCCTCAAGGAAAGAGTCCACCTGTGTGAGAAGCGTCGTAATGGAGGAAAGCTCTCCGCTTCGTTTTCCGGATTCCCCCTCCAGAAGCTCCTTCCCCTCCGTCAGTCCCTTTTGCACCTCTGTCAGCGCCTGCATCAGTTGAGGAATGTCCCGCTTTAGATTATATTCCCGGTTCTTGTCAGGATTTACACCGGTAATCATCACGATACTCCGATAAATATCCGTCAAATCCGACACCAGGCCCTGCACCTTTATAATCGCCTCCGCGAAGGGGCCCGGAACCACCTCCATCCGCAGGGTATGGCTTCCCTGTTCCAGGTAAATAAGCGCCTCTTCCCCATCCAAAGCGGTAAGACTTACCATCTGCCATTTTGTGGAATAGGGAAAGGCCATATTCAAAGCCTCTGCAAAGGGAATCCTGCCGTCCAGATAAATGCGGCGGTTCACCGACAGGCCGTTTTTAAATCCCTGCCGCGCCTTAATCCGCAAGGCATACAGTCCACTCTGGGGCGCCACAAAATCCCATTCCATCCACTGTCCATCGGAACAGTAGTTGTCTCCCCCCGCAATATTTAAGAGCATATCCCGGGTGCTTGAGGGCTCCACCAGTGCGTCGGACCTGTCATACCTGGCTCCCAGCGCGCTCTCCGAGGAACGGCTGATATCCTCCGCCTGGATTCTCACTGTATTCCGGGCCAGACTGGCTTCTGCATAGAGGCCATTATCCCGAATCTCCTGATAGTCTGCCAGAGGTTCCCGGGGAAGCAGCCGAATCTCACAAATCTGGAAATCCGTGCGCACCCCGGTCAGTGTCAGCTTAGTCTCTCCTTTTGGGAGCTCAAAGCTTAAGGGTTCGTTGCTGACAGAATCCAGCATTCGAAGCTGCGTGCGCTGAAGCTCCCGGGATATGGAGGTATCCGCCCGCATCTGATCTCCGTTTTCCAGGGTTCTGATTCTGCCGTATTCCACAGGTCTTGCCAGCCGCACCGGAAATCTGTGACTTCCTCCCTGCCACACCAGCTCGCCCTCCAGCTGAATCACATCGCTTTTGGATTCCATGGCCCGGTAGCTGATCTCCATCACATAACTCCCATTCTCAGGAACAGACAGTGTATAGCTGACAGAATCCACCTCCCCGGTCCACAGAAAGTCCTCCTGGCCGCTTGTAAGCTCCTGGCTTTGGGCAAACGCATCCGAACACGGTGCAGCCGCCATAAAGGCTGCCATTACTACCACGGCCAGCGCCTTTTTCCATCCTCTCATAGCTCCGCCTCTCTTCCTACACGATATGAAGATTCTCATTGCACTCCAGGATAAATTTGTCCATTACATCATTATTCAGCACATTATCGCTGAGGAGCGTAATCATCCGCAGAGGAAGGCTATCCACCCTGGCCGCATTTTCCGGACTCTCATCAAAAATCGGAAGAGATAGCACCTGCTCCTTTCCGCTCTCCTTAAGATAGCCCTTGATGTCCATAAGCATCTTCTGACCGGCTCTGGCCTTTTTCAAATCTCCGATGGTGGACCAGCCGGTAATCTCCTTCTGCTTTCGGAAGGAAGGGATCATCTGTACCTGACCCTTTAAGCGGATATCCCTGCTGGAAGCCGCAGCAAGAATCTCATAAGCTCCCTCCGGCGCATAGAAGCGTCCAAGCTGCGTATCATAGTAGGCAAAATCCCGCATGTGCAACGTGAATTCCACCCTTCTTTGTTCTCCTGACTTCAGCCTTACCTTTGCGAAATCTCTCAGCTCCTTTTCCGGCCGCAGCACCTCGCCCTTGGGATTTTTCACATAGAGCTGTACAATCTCGGCCCCTTGCCGGCTTCCGGTATTTTCCACAAGAAAGCTGACCTTAAGCTCCTCCGTGTCCGTGATACACTCCTTGTCCAGCTTCAGGTCGGAGTAGGCGAAGGAGGTATAGCTCAGCCCGTGTCCAAAGGGAAACAGGGGCTCTAAGTCCTTGGCATCGTAATACCGGTATCCCACAAAAACCTGCTCGTTATAGAGCACCTTTCCCTCGTATCCCGGATAATTAAAATATGCCGGCGTATGGGCCAGAGCTTTTGGAAAAGTCACCGGCAGCTTTCCGCAGGGGTTGAAGCCTCCAAATAATATGTCCGCCAGGGCGCCGCCCATGGCCTGACCACCCAGAAAGCATTCCAGAACAGCCTTAACCTTTCCAATCCATGGCATAGCCACCGGAGAACCATTGGAAAGCACCACCACCGTGTTGGGCTGTACCTTTACTACCTCCTCCACCAGCTCATTAAACCGCTTTGGAAGGTCAATATTCTTCCGGTCGCAGCCTTCCGCCTCCACTCCCTTGGGAAGCCCTATCATTACAATGG
>CAPNGW010000297.1 GCA_948665105.1 uncultured Lachnospiraceae bacterium | reverse complement strand
GGCCTCCATGGGCTCCAGCAGTCCATATAATTTCACTGCCAATCCCAGGGTGGCACAGGTTCCATTTGATTGGCCCGACAACCGCCGAAACACCTCCTGATACTTCCCATTCCGGCTCCCCGCTCCCGCCAGCAGCAGACAAAGTATCTGAAAGTCCGTCAAGTCATAGGTCTCGCAGAGCCGAATAAGGTGCAGTCTCCCGGAAAACAAGGTATTCTCCACCCGTTCACTGATATGGCTCTCCACCAGCTCCAGAGTATCAAAAAGAAGCTCCCGCCGGGGAAGCATTTTCTCTGTAAACGCTTCCTCTGCAAAAGCCAAAAGCACATCCAGGCCCTGATAAACCTCCTCCATCAGCTCCTGATTGCTGTCATATCCCACATCCTCCAATTCTTCCTGAAAGTACCTTCTATAAATCTCTTCTGCCAGCATACTTAAAGCTCCATTCTGTCAATGCATTCACATTGTGCGCCCAGGTCCTGTCTCCATGAACCGTTCACTTTTTTATAGTTCAAAGAAATTGTCTTTCCCATATTCCAGGAATATATTTTTTACATGGATTCCGTCCTGATAAATGCCGATTTCCATGCCCTCTCTGGGAACCTGGGCAAGTCCCACATAGAACCGTCCATTCATGGTCTCCACAGGCAAAAGCTGTAACACCCTTGACTCCTCCCGCTTAAAGTCATGCTTCGGACACTCCGTCAAGCGATAACCCCACCGCTTTTCCTCCTCCAGGCCGGACAATACGAAGGTTTCCTGCACTTTCCCAGAGCTTTCCCCTGCTATAAGCCAGGTACGTCCCATCAGCTCCCTTGGCATGTTGGCCAGCTGTATGGTCTTTGTCCCCTGCTTATAATCCGAAAGAAGCTTCACGGGCTTCTCCTTGTTTTCCACCGCCAGCTGGAACCCCAAAAGCTTACTGGTTCCCGTCAGAAAGGTTGTGCCCAGGGCATAGGGATACCCCTTCTTGGGCTGCAGCCACACATAATGGTACATCGTCCGGTTCTCCTCAGACGGCTTCAGCAAAATGCTTTTCCTCTGAAACCCCGGCCCCTCAACGGCAACGTTGAGCTCCTCCATATCCGGCTCCGCCAAAATCACCACACAGCCCTCCGCCTTCTTAAGAACCCTGTTTCCCTGGGTCACATGAATCTGAATTTTTCTGATATCTGCGGCCTCTTTGGTGTACAAATCCATCAGCTTTAGCACCGCGGCCACTCTGGTATGAATCACGCCCATTTATCTCGCTCCCGTCATCGTCTCTACGTTGATATCCACATCCGTTACTCTCTTTGCCGCATCCGAAAGGGCCGAATCAATGGTCACCGGACTTACCCGGTAAAATAAGGACAGCCGGTTGCCCACATTTGGAAAATTCCAGAGCCTGGATTTCTCGTCCACCGTCATGCGCATCAGGTGAATATGCAACTCCGTTCCGCTGGTTTGGTCCTTATCCACTTCCGCCAGAGGAATCACGGGATAGTCGTGAAAGGTCTGTAAGACCCGTCCTAAAATGCGCTGCTCCTGGGCCAGTCGGAATTTCACATCGCCGCTGGAGTATGCCGTAATCATATAGTAAAGGGTCAGGTAGAGGGGGGCTTTGGTAATGCGGTCCCGAATCAGCACGTTGCCCCGCTGCCGGATTTCCTCGCTCTCCTTTACATCGTAAAGAAATATCCCCAAGGATACGTCTCCCTTGTCCTCCGGGCTTCTTAAGCCGATTTCGTTGGGATTATTAAGTACCTCAGGGACAAGATTTTTCTGTAAAATCTCTACCAGTTTTTCCCCTGTGTCTGCAATTACTGTGTACTTCGCCATCTGTGCCTCCTTCATGCATCCAACCTCATTTTCTGCGCCATGCACAGCATTTCGAATATCCCCTATTCCAGGATTACGCTGCCGTCCATGGAATAGTTCTCATCCAGAAGCCCGCCGGTTAAATACCCAAGCCTTGCATTCCCGTCCAAAAAGCAATAGGAATCCAGACTATTACAATCCCGGTAAAATACCAGCTTCATCCGGCTTTTCACCGGCTTGTACTGTTTCAAAAGATACAGTAGCTGCGCCTGCAGCTTCTCGTCGGACTTCCGGTTAATGAGAACCGTAATATCCTGGCTGCTTGTACCGTACAGCCGGTTATAAAGCTTCATCTCTTCCCTCTCGGCATGACAGTTTAAAAGGTTGCGCTCCACCACAATCACCTGCTCTCCCAGCACCAGCTCCACCAGCCGGATTACAGCCTGCCTGGTACCCTTGATCCGGTTCAGTCCATAGGCCTCTGTAATCAGGCGGCGCAGAACCCCTTCCTCCAGGAATTCGCCCTCCAGCTCCAGACCCAGCCACTCGGCGAAGAGATGTAATAGCGGCTTTGGCGCTTTATCCACATCAAGCCAGTCCTCCACATGGTCAATCTTATCCTGAAGCTCCTGATACATGGAGGAGAAGATGGACAGATACCGATGAAAAAAACCGCCCCGCTCCTGATAGATTTCCGGGAAGGTCTGCATAAAATTATCCCCCAGGCTTTCCAGATACAGGCCAGACAATTCCCCTTCCCCGGCTCCGATAATTTCCACGCAAAGCCACAGATACTGCCCGCTCAAGTCATAGAGCAACAGGTTCTGGCAATTCACCGACTTGACACAGTCTGCATTTTCAAAGAATGTTAGCTTTTCCTCCAAAGACACCCCTGGATTGAGAAGATATTCATCCACCTTACATACCTTTTCCTGCCCTGTCTCCTGGGCGTCCTTAGCAAAGGCCCTCAGCACCAGGATACAGCTTGGGGGCAGGGAGGCCTTAAGGCGGAAACGCCCCCACATGCTGTTTTCTTCGTAGCTGTTGATGGCTGGAAGAAACAAGGTATGACGGTCACCCTTTGTAAGTACCAGACAATCCTTCTTACGCTCCAGCCCGGTCAAGCTCCCCTTCCCTATTCGGTTTTTTCCTATAGTATAATTTCGCGGCTCTGCCATTTTTTCTACCTTCTCTTTCTTTCCAGTATTTTCCTCTAAGTCAATAATGCCTGGTATGCAGCTCAATGGAAATCACACCCGGGCAACAGATACAATTCTCATTCAGCTTTACATCCATCCCAATCTGCCTGGCTCCCGCCGGATTCTGGGGTGCAAAGGACAAATCATAAATCTCACCCACACATTCCAGTTCCTCCAGCCGCCGATACATCTCATGATAAGAAATAACTTCTCCAAAGGTCCGCTTCCCCTCCTGGTCACTTAAAAGCTGAATTAGTACTTCATCAATCTGCTGCTGTCCGTTCTCAAAATGCTTTTCCATATAAATGGTACCCCACACGTCAATGGGTACGTAAACCGGAGCTTCCACCAGCACCCTGGTGGTCATCATCTTTCGCTCTGAAAGATATCGGCTCACCTGCTCCCGATAAGTATCGGACAGCCCCGGAAATTCCTCCCGGCTGTTGGGCTCCATCACCACATGGATAGCGTTGTC
>CAPNGW010000296.1 GCA_948665105.1 uncultured Lachnospiraceae bacterium | reverse complement strand
TATCAATGATTTTTTGGAGCAGTAGGTGGAGAGCCGCTCCAATATGAGGCTGGTGGCCTCCTTGGGCATGAAGCGTTACTTAAGCGCGGTGAAATATGCCCGGTTTGTGCTGGGAAATTCCTCCAGCGGAATCATTGAGGCCCCCTCCCTTAAGGTGCCTACTGTCAATATCGGAAGCCGGCAGAAGGGGCGTATCATGGCGGACAGCATTATCTCCTGCGAGCCGGAGCGTGCGGCGATTCTAAAAGCCATGGAGCAGGCAATGAGGATGGATGTGAGCACCTACCAATGCCCGTATGGGATTGGAGATACCTCCCGGCGGATTGTTGAAATCTTAAAGGAGGAGCTGAGCCGGGGTGGCATAGACGCCAAGAAGAAATTTTACGATATTCCATGGAAAGAGGACAGGTAGATGAAGCATATTGCCATTATCCCAGCCCGCAGCGGCTCTAAGGGATTGAAGGATAAAAATATAAAGCTGTTAAATGGAATTCCCATGATGGCTTACACCATCAAGGCAGCCCTCTCCGCGGGAATATACGATTGTGTCCATGTCTCCACAGACAGTGAAGAATATGCACGGATTGCCGAAGGATACGGCGCAGAGCAGCTCTTCTTGAGGCCGCCGGAATTGTCCGGTGACACCGCGGGAAGCTGGGATGTGGTACGATGGACGCTTCATAAATATGAGGAAATGGGAAAAGGCTTTGACTGCGTTACGCTTTTGCAGCCCACCTCTCCTCTGCGGGAGGCCAAGGACATTGTGAATGCTTCCCGGCTCATGGAGGAAAGGGAGGCCCAGGCGGTGGTGGCTGTGTGTCCGGTGGACCATTCCCCACTGTGGTGCAATGTGCTGCCAAAGGACGGAAATATGAAGGGATTTTTAGATAAGGCGGAAAACAGCCGCCGTCAGAAATTTCCCGATTACTATCGCATCAACGGAGCACTCTACATGGTCAGGACAGAGCTGATATGGCAGGAGAATATGCAGCTCTACGGAGAAAAAACATACGCATACGTTATGCCCAGGGAGCGTTCTGTCGATATTGATGATGAGACAGATTTTCTGGTAGCCCAGGCTATATTAAAGAGCCGGGAATGATGTGAAAGAACAGCGGCACAGCGCCGCCTTTAACTGTCATGGAGGACAGGGATTAAACAGGAGGTTTTCGATGAAACACGAGCAGATGAAGTCGTTTCTGATTGCTCAGACCCAAACGGTGGTGGAAGCCATGCAGAGAATTGATGCCAATGCCAGAGGAATCTTATTTGTAACGGACCATGAGGAACGTCTGGCAGGGGTGGTTACCGACGGTGACATCCGCCGGTGGCTGATTAAGACAGGCGACCTTAAGGGAACAGTCCGGCAGATTATGAACAAGAATCCCAAGGTGGTCTACTATAAGGAAATAAAATCGGCAAAGGATTTTATGGCGAAGTATTCCATCACGGCCCTGCCGGTGGTGACAGCCCAAAATCAGGTAAAGGACATTATTTTTAAGGAAGACAGCCTGGAGACGGATTCGGAGCAGAGACAGACCCTGGAGGCCGTGACCGTGGTGATTATGGCAGGTGGCAAGGGAACCCGCCTCTACCCCTATACCAAGATACTGCCAAAGCCCTTGATTCCCATTGGGGATATCCCCATTATGGAACGGATTATAGACGCTTTCCGGGATTATGGCGCCCATGATTTTTATGCCACAGTGAATTACCGGAAAAATATGATTAAATCCTATTTTTCTGATGTAATCACAGACTACAGTCTCCGATATGTGGAGGAGGACAAGCCTCTGGGAACGGCGGGAAGCCTGCGGCTTATGGAAGAACGTTTTTCACGGCCCTTTATCCTTACAAATTGTGACACATTGATTCATGCGGACTATGGCGATATTTACAAATACCATCAGGAAGCGGGAAATGAACTGACTATCGTGACGGCTCTTAAAAATATCGTGGTGCCATACGGTGTCATTCGTTCCAGCGAAAACGGCCGTATCCAGTCCATGGAGGAAAAACCCCGGCTGTCTTATTTTGTGAATACCGGAATGTATATATTGAATGAGAATCTCATAGAAGAGATACCCAAAGACACCTTTTTCCATATGACAGATTTGGCGGATAAGCTGCTGGCACAGGGACGCAGGGTGGGCATGTACCCCATCAGTGAGGAGTCCTTCCTGGACATGGGAGAGTTCGAAGAAATGCGCCGGATGGAGCAGAAGCTGAATTTAAAGTCGGAATAAAATATAAGTGTACGTTTTGCGAATGGCGCGGGCTGAACTGTTACAAAATAAAAATGAAACATTTATGGAGGAATCATATATGAAGAAAGTACTGGTAACCGGAGCCGACGGCTTCATTGGAAGCCATTTAACCGAAAGCCTTCTTACGAAGGGCTATGATGTAAAGGCCTTTGCTTATTACAATTCCTTCAACAGCTGGGGCTGGCTGGACACCCTGCCCCCGGAAAAATTAAAGGAAATTGAAGTTTTCACCGGGGATATTCGGGACCCCAACGGTGTGCGGGAGGCCATGAAGGGGGTGGATTTTGTATTCCACCTGGCAGCGCTCATTGCAATTCCCTTCAGCTACCATTCCCCGGACTCCTATGTGGATACCAATATCAAGGGAACCTTGAATGTACTCCAGGCGGCACGTCAACTGGAGACGGAGCGTGTGCTTGTGACCTCCACCTCGGAGGTATATGGGACGGCCCAGTATGTTCCCATTGATGAAAAACATCCCTACCAGGGTCAATCTCCCTACTCCGCCACCAAAATCGGCGCGGACCGGCTGGCAGAGAGCTTTTACCGCAGCTTTCAGCTTCCGGTGTCCATAGTGCGGCCCTTTAACACCTTCGGACCACGCCAGTCCGCACGGGCGGTAATACCCACCATTATTTCCCAGCTTTTGGCCGGGAAGGAAGAGATTCAGCTGGGCTCCCTGACTCCTACCCGGGATTTCAACTATGTGAAGGACACTGCCGCGGGCTTTATCGCCATTGCAGAGTCAGACAGGACCGTAGGCGAGGAAATCAACATTGCCACCCAGCAGGAGATTTCCATCGGAGATTTGGCCGGGGAAATTATCAGCCAGATAAATCCCAATGCCAGAATCGTCTGTGATGAACAGCGGCTCCGCCCGGAGAAGAGCGAGGTAAACCGGCTTTTGGGCAGTAACGTGAAGATCAAGGAGCTGACGGACTGGAGGCAGCAGTATACCTTTGCCCAGGGAATCGCAGAGACCATTGCCTGGATGCGGGAGCATATGAGCTCCTATAAGACAGATATTTATAATGTTTAAAGGAAAGCAGGAATACACATGGAAACGTTCATCCCCTTATCCATCCCTAACTTCGAGGGTAATGAAGAAAAATACGCATTGGACGCCGTGACCCAGGGCTGGGTCTCCACTGGCGGAGCCTATATCAACCGTCTGGAGGAACAGCTGGCGGAATTTATTCAGATGCCAAAGGCCGTGGCCTGCCAGAGCGGTACGGCGGCCTC
>CAPNGW010000295.1 GCA_948665105.1 uncultured Lachnospiraceae bacterium | reverse complement strand
GGCAATCCCCCAGTTGCACTTACCGCTCTGACAGGAACGGCATAGATGGCATTCCAGGGCAAGCAGAGCCGCCGTTGCAATATAGCAGGCATCGGCGCCCAGGACTATGGCCTTGACAACATCTGCGGCACTTCGGATAGAGCCGCCCACAATAAGGGAAACATGATTCCGGATGCCCTCGTCACGAAGTCTCTGATCCACAGCTGCCAGGGCAAGCTCAATGGGAATGCCCACATTGTCACGGATTCTTGTGGGAGCCGCACCTGTACCTCCCCGGAAACCGTCTATGGCAATAATATCCGCGCCGCTTCTGGCAATCCCGCTGGCAATGGCTGCGATATTGTGCACCGCTGCAACCTTTACAATCACCGGTTTTTTGTATTCGGTGGCCTCCTTCAGGGAAAAAACAAGCTGGCGAAGGTCCTCAATGGAATAGATATCGTGGTGGGGCGCCGGAGAAATGGCATCTGAGCCCTGGGGAATCATACGGGTCCGGGACACCTCCCCAACAATCTTGGCACCGGGAAGATGACCGCCAATGCCCGGCTTAGCTCCCTGCCCCATTTTAATTTCAATGGCGGCGCCTGCTTTCAGATAAACCTCATGAACGCCGAATCGGCCGCTTGCCACCTGAACGATGGTATTTTCCCCATAGCAATAAAAATCCTCATGAAGACCGCCTTCGCCGGTGTTGTAGAAAATACCAAGCTCCTTTGCCCCGCGGGCAAGGGCAGCATGCACATTATAGCTGACGGAGCCATAGCTCATTGCCGAGAACATCACTGGCATGGAAAGCTCAAGCTGTGGCGGCAGCTCACATTTTAAGGCTCCGTCCTTCCCCCGCTGTACCTTTTCGGGCTTCTTTCCCAGAAATACACGGGTCTCCATGGGCTCACGCAAGGGATCGATGGACGGGTTGGTCACCTGGGAGGCGTTGAGTAAAAGCTTATCCCAATATACGGGCAGAGGCCTGGGACTGCCCATGGACGACAGAAGGACACCACCGCTGTCTGCCTGCTTATAAATTTCCCGGATAGTATCATTTTGCCAGTTGGCATTTTCCCGAAGCGTACAATCACTCTTAACAATTTTAAGGGCCCTGACGGGGCAAAAAGAAACGCAGCGCTGGCAGTTGACACATTTTGTTTCATCACTTACCAAAATACCCTTATCCCCATCAAACACATGTACCTGGTTTGCACACTGCCTCTCACACACCCGGCAGTTGATGCAACGGCTGTCATTGCGGATAACCTCAAATTCAGGATATACAAATTCCGTGCTCAAAAGCATCCACCCTCCTTTACTTCAACGATAACAGGCTCTCCCCCTGCGGGTGCCCAGATGTTTTCCGCATGGGGCTCCATGGCTCGGATTGCCGCTTCTTCGCTGGCTATGAATACCTTATCATCCTTCTCTCCCACTACCATGGCACGAAGCTTGAGGCGGTCATTGAGCGCCATGAGACCCCCGCTGTAGCCCAGAACCACAGAAAAGGGTCCGGTAATGAGCAGGCTGGAGAAAAGGGTGCGCAGATATCTGTATTTGTTTCTCGCTTCCATATCGGTTTTGCCTTCAATGGTGCTCCAAAAGGGTGCGGCAATGACACTTGCCGCCTCATCAAGGCTGAGTCCCTGGACACGGACAAGGTAATCCACCATATAGGTAATCACCTCGGTATCGGTTTTCAGAGTACATTTATAGCCGAACATTTCAATAAAGCGTCGGTTGGCATCATAGGAGGAAATTTCACCGTTATGTACAATGGACCAGTCCAGCAGTGTAAAAGGATGTGCACCGCCCCACCAGCCGGGGGTATTGGTGGGGTAACGGCCGTGAGCTGTCCAGGAATAGCCTTCGTATTCCCATAATTTGTAAAAGACACCCACATCCTCCGGAAACCCCACCGCTTTGAAGGTACCCATATTCTTGCCGCTGGAAAAGACGTAAGCGCCCTTCATTTGGGTATTAATCCTCATAAGGGTGCGGACAACAAATTCCTTTTCATCCAACTGCAGGTCCAAAAGAACCGATTTCAGAGGAGTGACAAAATACCGCCATATAATGGGCTCGTCGGTGATGGAGGGAAGCTTTTGTGTGGGAAGGATTTCCGATTTCACAATCTCAAAGCGTTCCTTTAAGAACATCTCACAGCTTTTGCGTGTTTCCCTCTGGTCAAAAAACATATGCAGCGCATAAAAATCCTTGTATTCGGGATAAATGCCATAACCGGCAAATCCGCCCCCAAGTCCGTTGGACCGGTCATGCATGGGCTTCATTGCATTGGTAACCAACTCCCCGGATATCCTGTTTCCTTCCTTGGAGATAACAGCTGCAATGGCACATCCGGAGGGGATTCGTACTTGACCTTCTAATTTCATATGGACTCCTTTCCTATAATATAAAAAGCAAAGACGCTCATTTTGGCACAGAGACCAGTCTGTACCAAAATGAACGCCTTTGCTCATTCGCAGATACTATACCTCTTTTCCTGTGTTCTGTCAAGTCAATAAAAAAAGGATTGACAAAAAATTCCTGCGGGTGTACAATGCAAATCGTAAAGGCAAGGGCGTCTTTAATGTTTTCACATTAGAGGCGCCCTTGCCTTTATTCATGATAATTTATGTTTCTATCAAACAAATCCACGAAAAAGGAGCAATGATTATGGAAACGGTAAAAGATTATTTCGGCAGTCTGGTCTTTGATGACAGAGTCATGAAGGCGGCTCTTTCAGCAAAGGTCTACGCTTCGCTGAGAAAAACCATCGATGAAGGAAGGGAGCTGGACATCAGCGTTGCAAACGCTGTGGCCATCGCTATGAAGGATTGGGCGGTTTCCAGGGGCGCCACCCACTACACCCACTGGTTCCAGCCTCTTACCGGTATCACCGCGGAAAAACACGACAGCTTTATCTCTCCGTCTCCTGACGGCGGCGTCATCATGGAATTCTCCGGCAAAGAATTAATCAAGGGTGAGCCGGACGCTTCCTCCTTCCCCAGCGGCGGTCTTCGGGCCACCTTCGAGGCAAGAGGCTATACCGCCTGGGATCCTACCTCCTATGCCTTTATCAAGGGTAAAACCTTGTGTATCCCCACGGCATTCTGCTCCTACAGCGGCCATGCGCTGGATAAGAAAACGCCGCTGCTTCGTTCCATGGAAGCCCTCAATAAGCAGGCCCTCCGGATTCTCAGGCTCTTTGGAAATGACTCCGCAAAGTGTGTCCGCTCCTTTGTGGGCCCTGAGCAGGAATATTTTCTTGTAACCAGGGAAATGTATGAGCAGCGTCCCGATCTTCGTTTTACCGGGCGCACACTGTTCGGCGCCATGCCTCCCAAGGGCCAGGAAATGGATGATCATTACTTTGGTGTGATCAAGCCCAGGGTGGAAGCCTATATGGAGGAGCTCAATGTTGAGCTCTGGAAGCTTGGGATTCTGGCAAAGACTGAGCATAACGAGGTGGCTCCCGCCCAGCACGAGCTGGCGCCTGTCCATACCACAACCAACATCGCCACCGACCACAATCAGCTCACCATGGAAATTATGCAGAAGGTGGCGGCAAAGG
>CAPNGW010000294.1:2772-3580 GCA_948665105.1 uncultured Lachnospiraceae bacterium | reverse complement strand
TCAGGTTCCCTGCCACCAGACAGTCTCCTCCTGCCGCCTGCCTGCTTAAGCCCACCAGCCTCTGGTTGATCTCCGCCAGACGGTTTTCCAGGCCGTATTCTGCAAGCTTTATAGAATTTCCGGAAAAAGTAGGGGCGTACAGAATCTGGGTTCCCGCTTTCACATAGCCTTTCTGCAATTCCAGTAAAACCTCCGGATGCTCCAGTATCCACAGCTCAGGACATACACCGGAGGGCATCCCCGCCTGCTGCAGATTGGTGCCGGTAGCTCCGTCCAAAAATATAATTTCTTCCTTTAACCGTCTTCTTATATCAGGCATTGTTCTCTCATCCTCTTTAATATTCTTAAAATCATGGACGCCCGGTTGAAGGGCACCATGAAATAATATCCATCTGCTACATCGTGAAGCTTTTGGGCAATCTCAAGGGCAATCTCAACCCCCACTGTCTCGCCATCCTCCCTGCTCATATCCTTCCCGTACCGGGCCACAATGTCCTCAGGCACATGGATACCGAACACCTCATTTTTCATAAAGCTGGCATTGCGGTAGCTGACCAGGGGCATAATGCCGCACAGAATCTTCGTATCCACCTGTTCCTTGATGCAGGCAATCCGCTCCACATCCCTGGGGCTGTAGATTGGCTGTGTCAAAAAGTAATCTGCACCGGCCTCACATTTTCGCTTCATCCGGTGAATTTCTTTGTCAAGATTGGCCCTGCCATAGTTGAGGGCGCCGCCGTACACAATGGGTTCCTCCTGAAAATATTCCCGGTTCATCTGCTTTGCGTACTCCATAAGCTTGATGGAA
>CAPNGW010000294.1:0-2762 GCA_948665105.1 uncultured Lachnospiraceae bacterium | reverse complement strand
TTCTGTCCCCACCCGGCACCGGGTCTCCGGTAATCAGCAGCATATTTCGAATCCCGTTCATATGTGCTCCGAAAAATGCAGCCCCCATACCCAGCCGGTTCCTGTCCCGGCAGGTCACATGGGGCATGACAGGCAGCTCAATCTCCCGCTGAATCTTGGCACCTGTCATCACAGAGTCCGCCCTAAGCTTCCCCATGGGACAGTCGGAAAAGGTAATCATATCCACCTCCGCCTCCTTTAAAAGCAGGGAAGCCTGGACAATCTTCTCACAATTCCCGTCATGAGGCGGGTCCAGCTCCACCACCACAGGCTTCCCCGCACCCATAAGTCTTTTGTAAAATGCGTTGTTTTCTTTTTTCACTGCCGGCTCCCCGGGCAGAAGAGAGTCATGCTTCCTCCTTTTGTGGCTCCCGGAGCCAATGGTTTTACTAAGGCCCCGGATATAGGCCGGTGTGGTTCCACAGCAGCCACCCAACAGGTTCACTCCCAGAGAAGCAATTTCTTCCATGTTTTCACAGAAATAGGAGGTATTCTCCTGATATCCGGTTCTGTCCTTGATGATATCGGGATAGCCGGAATTGGGAACCACAGAGATGATAAGCTCCCCAAAGTCAAGATTTTTTAAAATCTGATACATATGGGTGGAGCCGATGCCGCAGTTAAAGCCCACGCCGTCCAGGCAGCTGCTCTCCTCTGCCGCAGCCAATATCTGCCGGGTGCTGATGCCGGAACGAGTGTAGCCGAATTTATTGAGGCAGAAGCTGGCATGGATGTACACGTCCTTCTTCGTTTTGATGTACTCTGCCACCGGAAGGATATACTGATAATCGGAAAAGGTTTCAAACCATATTATCTGTGCCCCTGACTCAAGCAGCGCATCTGCAATGGTTAAATACTCCTCCAGAAGCTCCTCCGGCTCCTGATTTCCCGATTCGGGAATGGGGCCGATATCTCCGGCCAGAAATACCATTTCCTCCAGTGTCGGCCGGCTGTCAGATGCCAATTCCTGCCCGGGCTTTGCCCCGTCAAATACCGCTCGTCCTGTCTCCTCTGCCGCCTTATTTGCAATCCGCCAGGCTGCCGTCACATTTTCTCTTAAAAGCTCAAGCTTTTCCTCCCGGGTAAGCTCCCCCTCCGGCTGAGCGCCAAGCAAGGTGGCAAGATTGGAAGAAAAGCTGTTGGTGCGCAAAAGTCTGGCCCCGGCCTCCAGATATTCCTTGTGAATCTCAACAATGCGCTCCGGGTACTTAAGGTTCACAAGCTCAGGGCTTCTCCCGGCTCTCTGATATTTTTCACCGTAATAGGTGCCCATGGCCCCGTCCGTCAAAAGCTGGTGGGATTGGAAATATGATTTTATGTCCATAACACTGCCCTTTCTGATTTTATCTGCAAATTACCTGTCATTTTTTCGAATCTTCTTTTGTTACGTCTCTTTGCATCTCCAGAATGGTTTTGCCTGTCACGGGATGGCGCTTATACGGGCACAGCTCCATCAAAGGCTTCAGAACAAAATCACGATTCTGCATATCGGGATGGGGAAGCAGAAGCTTCGGCTCCTCCGTTACAAGATTGTCATAGAATATCATATCCAAATCCAAGGTACGGGGGCCCCAGTGAAGCTTGCGCTCTCTGCCGGCCTCGGCCTCAATGCGGTTCATCTCCTTAAGCAGCTCCTGGGGAGAAAGAATGGTTTCCACCTCCATGCAGCCATTTAAGAAGGTATCCTGCTCCACACCGCCGTAGGGCTCCGTCTCTATGAACCCGGACACCTGCTTCACCCGGATTCCAGAGGTCTTTGCCAGTTTTTCCACTGCCCCCTCAAGGTATGCCTGCTTGTCCCCCAGATTGGAGCCCAGGGCCAGATATGCCTGATGCCAGCCTCGCTTGATTTTCACAGACACCGACTCTAAGGGCAGGCCTATGGGAGCCCAGGGCTTTAAAATTTCCAGCTCAATGGCGTTTAGGCGCGGAGTGTGAAGCAGCAAATGCTCCGCCAGATGCTCCACTGCCGACTCAATGAGCCGATACGTATTTTCCCGGAGGAAACGGGTGATTTCATGGCAGATTTCTCCGTAATGGATGGACCTTGTCAAATCATCCGTAAGCCCCGCTTCCCTGGTGTTCGTATAAAGACAGGCGTTTATTAAGAATTTCTGTCCCAGCCTTGTCTCCTCGGGAAACACGCCGTGATTGCCAAATACCTCCAGGTGCTTGATTTCAATTCTGTCCATAAATTACCTCCATTGGAACCTTTTACTGTGTCTCATTGGTCTTTTTCACTCCCCGGGTATTTACCGCCAGCCGTCCCGGATGGCCTCGGCCATGGTAATGGCCCGGACATTTTCCCGGATATCATGGACCCGCACGAAGGCACAGCCTTTGAGGACGGCATATACCGTGGTCACCAGGGTGCCCTCCAGACGCTCCGTCACCGGCAGATTTAAAGAAAGTCCAATCACAGATTTTCGGGAGGCTCCCAAAAGTACCGGACAGCCAAGCTCCCCCAGCTTTTCCAGGTTGTAAATAACCATAAGATTGTTCTCATAGGTCTTCCCAAAGCCTACCCCCGGGTCCAGAATAATCTGTTCCTCCCGGATTCCCGCCTTCCTTGCGGTCTGCAAAACATTTCTCAAATCTTCTTTTAATTCTTTCATAAAATCCTGATATACTGCTTCTTTTCGGTTGTGCATCAGACAGCAGGCCACCTGGTGCTGTGCAATGAGGCCGGCCAACGCTTCATCGTATCCAAGGCCCCAGATATC
>CAPNGW010000293.1 GCA_948665105.1 uncultured Lachnospiraceae bacterium | reverse complement strand
GCTCCTCATCCTCCCCCGGAGTGAGAGCTGCCTTTGTAATTTCCGAAATCTCGTATTCCAGAAAAGAAGCCTCCCGGGAACGCTGGCTCTCGTCGGCGATAGTGTCCCCCATCTCCTTTTTCAGGGCCTGGTACTCCCGGTACAGCTCCAAGAGCTTTTCCTTCTTATCCTTAAGCTCCTCCTTGGCGTAAGCGTCCAGAATTTCCAGGTGCTTCCGTCTGTGAAGCAGGGACTGATGCTGGTGCTGACCATGAATATCGATAAGCAGGGCGGCCACCTCCCGCATCCTCTGGGCAGACACACTCTCCCCGTTGATTTTGCCCACACTCCTTGTGGCTGTAATCCTTCTGGACATAATGATAAGGCCATCCTCCGGATATACCAAAAGGTCCTCAAGCTGCTGTCTCACCCATGGATTTTCCACGGAAAACACCAGCTCCACCAGGGCATACTCCGCCCCTTCCCGGAGCATCTCCTTTTGTACTTTCTCCCCCAGCGCCAGATTCAGGGAGCCGATGATGATGGATTTCCCCGCACCGGTCTCGCCGGAGAGGATATTGAGGCCCTCAGCGAACTCCACCTCCACCTCCTCAATCAACGCCAGATTTTTCACATGCAGACTAAGTAACATCTCTGTTCTCCTATTCTTCGATAATTTTCCGAAGCCGTTCCATGAGACCGGCGGTGTCCTCCATCGTTCTTACTGCGCACATAATGGTGTCATCCCCCGCAATGCTTCCCACAATCTCATGGCAGTCCATATGGTCCAAGGCTGCCGCAACCGCCATGGCCATCCCGGATACCGTTTTGATTACCAGTATATTCTGAGCCATGTCCATGGAGGCAAATCCGTCCTTCAACACCCGGATATACCGCTCCTGCATTTGTGTATCGCCCTGGGCAAGGACGGCGTACTTCTGTCTGCCCCCCTGTGACACCTTGGTGAGCCGAAGCTCACGGATATCCCTGGACACGGTGGCCTGAGTTACGGGAAAGCCTTCCCCAAGAAGCCGTTCCGATAATTCCTCCTGTGTCTCTATTTCATACTTTTTTACCAATTCCAATATTTTTGCGTGTCTTTGGGACTTCATATTTCCCCCTCCTTATTTTGTCCGGCTTGTGAACATGTCCCGTCTGCATCTCACCTTAACTGTATTCCTGCATTTTCTTTCGCAAAATTTCCAGAAAGCTCAGCTTGCTGAGCTTTAAGATACGCGTGTGGGCTCTGGCACGGCGAATCATAATCCTGTCTCCCACGGAGAGCTTCATGGACTGATCCCCGTCAAAGCTCACCTCCACTGCCTCCTCCGTCTCCTGGTTCCTGGAGCCGATTTCCACCGTAATCTCGTCCTCGGCTCCCAAAACGATACTCTTGGAGTTGAGGGCGTGGGGACTGATGGGGGTAATCAGCAAAAGCTCTGCCTTGGGGTCCACAATAGGTCCCCCTGCCGACATACTATAGGCCGTGGAGCCGTTGGGGGTGGCGATAATCACGCCGTCCGCACTGTATGTATTCAGATACTCTTTGTTGACATAAATAATCAGGTTCACCACCTGCAGAAACCCGGAGCGGTGAATCACAATGTCATTAAAGGCCAGATGCTCCAAAGAGAGGTGCCCCTGACACACGCAATAGCCCCTCAACAGCATCCGGTTCTCCACCACATAACGGTCCTCCATAAGCTGGTCCACGGCGGAAAATACCGTCTCAGAATCCAGCTCACACAAATATCCCACATGTCCCCGGTTCACACCGATGACGGGAATCCCTGTCTCCACCAAATCCCGGGCCGCACGTATCATGGTTCCGTCTCCGCCCACACAGAATACACACTCCGTCCCCTTTGGCACCTCCTCAGGCTCCAGATTCCGATAGCCTTCCGGTCCTGCCTTCCTATTAAGGCCGAAATGACACACACCGCCTTTTTCCAGGATGTACTCCTGTACCGCCAATGTGAGCTTCAATTCTTTATCCTTTTGCTCGTTTGTCACAATATAGAAATTCTTCATAGCTTATGAAAGGGTTGTATGGGCCGATTGTACCACCTGCCCCACATCCACCTTCTCCTCCTGCCATTGGCTGTTTTCTCTTTTCAGATGGATTAGATATTCGATATTTCCCTCCGGCCCCTTAATGGGGGAAAAGTCAAGATGCTTTACAGAAAATTCCAGTTTCCGGCTAAAAGACACCACACGCTCAATGACCTCCTCATGTACAAGGGGGTCTCGGACCACGCCTTTTTTCCCTACCTTCTCCCGTCCTGCTTCAAACTGGGGCTTAATCAGGCACACCATTTCTCCCTCTTTTGTGAGGAGCTCCCGGGCCGGTTCCAGCACTTTGGCCAGGGAGATAAAGGACACATCCACAGACGCAAAATCCAAGGGTTCCCCGATATCCGACGGCGTCACATAGCGGATGTTGGTTTTCTCCATACACACCACCCTCTCGTCCTTTCGAAGCTTCCATGCAAACTGTCCGTATCCCACATCCACCGCATAGACCTTTCGCGCTCCATTCTGAAGCATGCAGTCGGTAAAGCCGCCGGTGGAGGCTCCGATGTCCATGCAGATTTTTCCTTCCAGGGAAATGCCGAATTGATTCATGGCCTTCTCCAGCTTCAAGCCCCCGCGGCTCACGTATTTTAATGTACTTCCCTTAACCTCAATGGCCGCCGTATCCAAAAAAGACGCTCCTGCCTTGTCCTCCCGCACACCCTCCACAAAGACGATGCCCTCCATAATCATGGCCTTGGCCTTTTCCCGGGAGGGGGCAAGGGCTCGCTGTACCAATAGTACATCCAACCGTTCCTTCATATCACAGTCCGATATATTCCGCCACCACCTTCTTCACAACGGAATCAGCGTCAATACCGGTTTCCTTTCTCAAAATATCCACATTGCCGTGTTCCACATACTCGTCGGGAATGGCAATGTTCACAATCCTTGTGGTATATCCACATTGGTTTAAATATTGGGTCACATGCTCCCCGAAGCCTCCGCTTAACACATTTTCCTCCAGAGTGACAACAAGCTTGTGCTCCCCGGCCAGCCGCCGCAGCAGCTCCTCATCCATGGGCTTAACAAAGCGGACATTTACCAGTGTACAGGCATAACCAGCCTCCTTTAAGCGCCTTCGCACCATAAGAGCCGTCTTCACCATGCTGCCCACTGCCACCAGAGCGATGTCGGATTCGTCGTAGAGCACCTCGCTCTTGCCATAAACAATGGGCGCGCGAAATTCCTTCAGCCCGTCGTAAGCTTCTCCCCGGGGATAACGCACCGCAATGGGATGTTCAAAAGCGATGGCAAATTTCAGCATGTCTGACAATTCCCATTTGTTCTTGGGGGCCAGAATACTCATGCCCGGTATGGTGCTAAGGTAGGATAAATCAAAAATTCCCTGATGGGTCTCCCCGTCGCTGCCCACAAGGCCCGCCCTGTCTATCGCGAAGACCACCGGCAAATCCTGAATGCACACATCATGGAGAATCTGGTCATAAGCACGCTGGAGGAAGGAAGAATACACCGCAAAAACCGGCTTCAGTCCCGCCGCTGCCAGTCCTGCCGAAAAGGTGACACCG
>CAPNGW010000292.1 GCA_948665105.1 uncultured Lachnospiraceae bacterium | reverse complement strand
CACGTACTTCCGGGATTCCTGGGATACCAGCTCTGCTCCGGCGCTGACCTCAAAGACATCGTCAAAGCCCGTCAGCAACAGAGCCGTCAGTACAATGTTCACATCTGTGAGGTTATTAAACTGACTGTACAGTGACGGGGCGGGCAAAGCCACAGTATATTCATAGTCCGCCAACATGCTTAAGTGATCCCGGTGGGCCATTTTTGCATGGTGGGGACAGTGGCGGATGCACTCCCCACAGTCAATGCAGAATTCCTTGATGATGTGGGCTTTTCCATTCTGCACCCGGATGGCGTTGGTGGGGCAGCGCTTGATGCAGTTGATACAGCCCCGGCACAGGTCTTCGTTGAGGTAGACAGAATGAATAAACTTGTTGGTCATAATGATAGTCCTCTTGATATTGATTTTGTTCGGAAGGGCCCATTACACTTTGGCATCTTCGAGTTGTCACATGAAGTACACAACCATATGTACAGTGGTGCCTTCTCCCACAGCGGAGGTAATTTCCATCTCGTCGGTGTACTTTTTCATGTTGGGAAGGCCCATGCCGGCGCCAAATCCCAGGGAACGAATCTGATCCGGTGCAGTGGAATAGCCCTCCTGCATGGCCAGAGAGATGTCGGCAATACCGGGACCGTGGTCTATTAAATCCATGACAATTTTATCCGGCAGAATGTCCACAATGATTTCACCGCCGCCTCCGTGGATGACCAGATTAATCTCACCCTCATACATGGCGATGGCTACCTTGCGGACGGCCAGGGGGTCGGCCCCCATCTTTTTGAGCTTGTTCTTGATATCGCTGCTGGCTTCCCCGGCCCGGGTAAAATCCTCCCCGGATACCTGGTATTCAAAACGTAAACTGTCACTCAATTCTTTACACCTCCGCAACATAATCCTGCGCTGTAGAGTTTGCCGCAGGCGATAAACATGGTAAGCTCCGTGGACATGACGCAAAGGCCGATATCCTTGGCCATGCTAAGCATATTTTCATCGGGCCGTTTGCCCCGTACAAAGATTACAGCCACCGTGTCCATCATTTCTGCCGTGCGCATCACCTGTGGATTGCAAAGGCCGGTGATGAGAATGCCATCCTCCTTCACATATGCCAGGACATCACTCATCATGTCGGAGCCGCAGGCGGAATGTACGCTGTGTGACAAATCATTTCCCGTTGTAAGCAAATCTGCATCCAGTATTTTACGGATTTCTTCCAGTGTCAAAGTAATACCTCCCAAATATTTTTTTATAATGAAACATCTTTTATATAATACGTTAAATAGTATACCATTTTATTTGGCAGTTTTCAACAAAAAGAGATTGTTAAAATTGTAACATATAAATAATTGTATTTGAATTTGTACAATAAGAAATTCCAATATAAAATAGTTGCATATTTGTTGTGTGGATAGCACTTGTGAATTGTGCAAAACAATGATAAAATAGAAAAGCAATGCGAATCCGAAAAAACACATTAATTTTCGTGGATTTTCGGAAAGAACATACCACATTAGGAGGGATAATCTTGGAGAGAAAACAATCGGTTCCCTTTCAGGGGACAAAAGAACAGGAAGCACAGCTGCTTTCCGTCATCCAGGAACTGAAAAATGAAAAAGGTTCTCTGATGACCATCATGCAGCGGGCTCAGGATATCTATGGATACCTGCCCATCGAAGTGCAGACCATCATCGCAGACGGGCTGGAAATTCCCCTGGAAAAAGTCTACGGAGTTGCCACCTTTTATTCACAGTTTAATTTGAATCCAAAGGGAAAATATCAAATCTCCGTGTGCCTTGGGACTGCTTGTTACGTCAAGGGCTCCGGTGATATCTACAACAAGCTTATGGAGAAGCTGGGAATCAAGGGCGGTGAATGTACCCCCGACGGAAAGTTTTCCTTAGATGCCTGCCGCTGTGTGGGAGCCTGCGGACTGGCACCGGTTATGATGATTAATGACGAGGTTTACGGACGGCTGACCGTGGACGATTTGGATGGCATATTGGAGAAATATCAGTAAATGTTTTCAGAGATTTCACTGCACATATTAGATATTGTCGAAAATTCCATTAAGGCAGGCGGAGATTTCATCGAAATCAAAATCCAGGTACATACAGATACAAAAAGGCTTACGGTGGAGACCAGGGATAACGGCTGCGGTATGAATGAGGAGCAGCTTGCGGCCTGTGAGAACCCCTTCTTTACCTCCCGGACCACCCGGAAGGTTGGCCTGGGGATTCCCTTTTTAAAGCAGTCGGCGGAGTGCACCGGCGGAAGCTTTTCCATTCGCTCAAAGGTGGGGGAGGGTACGGCCCTTCGGGCGGAATACTTAACGAACCATATTGACTGTATTCCCCTGGGGGATATCAACGCCACGGTCTTTTCCCTGGTGATTATGAACGGGAACCTGGACTTTTATTATCTGTATCAGGTGGATGATAGGCAGTTTGTGCTGGATACCCGGCAAATCAGGGAGATGGTTGGCGGTATTCCTTTTGACACCCCGGAAATTTCAGCCTTTATTAAGGACTTTTTGCAGGAAAATAAACAGGAAGTGGACAACGGAAAACTATTTTAAACGGAGGTAGGGTATGAAATCATTAGAAGAATTAAAAGCTATCAGAGAGAAGATGCAGGGCCAGGTGGGTCTGCGCTCTGAGGATAGTGACAATATCCGCGTGGTTGTGGGAATGGCCACCTGCGGCATTGCCAGCGGCGCGCGGCCTGTGCTTACCACTCTGGTGGACGAGGTACAGAAAAGAAATTTAAGCAATGTATCCGTGACTCAGACCGGCTGTATTGGCCTGTGCCAGTACGAGCCCATCGTGGAGGTGATGGAGCCGGGCAAGGATAAGATTACATATATTAAGATGACACCGGAAAAGGCAGTCGAGGTTCTGGACCAGCACCTGGTTCGGGGACAGATTGTGGAGAAATACACCCTGAATTCCGAAAAACTGTAAAGGAGGTAAACATCTATGTATCGTTCTCATGTGTTAGTCTGCGGAGGTACCGGATGTACGTCTTCCGGCAGTCAGCAGGTAGCTCAAAGATTAGAAGATGAGGTTAAGAAGCAGGGCCTTGAGAAGGAGGTTGCCGTGGTGCGAACCGGCTGTCATGGCCTGTGTGCCCTGGGCCCCATTATGATTGTGTACCCCGAGGCTGTTCTTTACTCTATGGTGAAGGAGGAGGATATCCCCGAAATCGTGGAGGAGCATCTGCTGAAGGGAAGAGTGGTGACACGGCTGGTATACGAGGAGACTGTGGGCGCAGAGGGAATCAAGTCCTTAAGCGACACGGACTTCTATAAGAAGCAGCACCGGATTGCTCTTAGAAACTGCGGTGTGATTAACCCGGAAAATATTGAAGAATATATCGGTACCAGAGGCTATGAGGCCCTGGGTAAGGTTCTGACGGAAATGACACCGGATGAGGTAATCCAGATTATCCTAGACAGCGGCTTAAGAGGTCGTGGAGGCGCAGGCTTCCCCACCGGCATGAAATGGAAATTTGCCTCCGGCAATCGGGGAAATGTACAGAAATACGTTTGCTGTAACGCAGACGAAGGAGACCCGGGCGCATTCATG
>CAPNGW010000291.1 GCA_948665105.1 uncultured Lachnospiraceae bacterium | reverse complement strand
AAATCATTATGATGCGGTGATCATGGACCCGCCTTCTTATGGCCGGGGTCCAAAAGGAGAAATATGGAAAATCGAAGAGGCCATTCATCCGCTGGTACAGCTGTGCGTACAGCTGTTATCGGAAAAGCCGCTGTTTTTCCTGATTAACTCCTATACAACCGGGCTTCAGCCGGCGGTATTGGCATACATGCTGGGCACGGAGCTTCGCAAATTCAAGGGTGCGGTAACTGCGGAGGAAATCGGATTGCCCGTGACTGCCAGTGGGCTGGTGCTTCCCTGTGGGGCAAGCGGAAGGTGGGAGAACTCCAGATAAGCGTCTCTCTGGAACTGCTTTGTCTGTTTTTTGATATGCTCAAGGGCTTCCGGCCGGTCTATATGGCCACACGACAGCTTGACACACCGGCTTCTTTTTTCGGCAGTATTGGTTGCGTCGGTGCTGGGGCCTGCCCTTGGGCCCTTCAAGGATTCTCATGACGGCAAATGTATTAAATGATAATTTTCATAGGTGCATGTCCTTTCACTTCTACAAAGTATTTTTATCAGTCTTTTGCAAGACAAATCGTTCTCGCATATTCATTTACTGAATCCTCTACAATACGAATCTTCTTATGCTGAATATAATATTCAATCCGCTTTGCATACCACCAGTCTCCAATACTAATCTTAGAGTATCCCAAAATATCGCCAATCACCCGGCCTTCCTTTTCAGGCTTTTCTGTTAATCTCCTCCAAATTTGAAAATCATAAAAATCCTCCGGGACACCAAGCACCTTTCCATTTATCACAGACCGCAAAGGACTGTTATCTTCAACTAAATCCCTCCATAAAACAGCATACATTCGCACCTCTTCTTTGGAGAGTCTTTTTTCGTAAGAAAGGAATCCCGCAAATTCCTCTGCTGCAACCTCGCCCCAATTCTTATAGGCTGTAATACTCTTTTCCCGAACTACATACTCCGGCATCTTCACTACACTGATTTCATTCTCATATTTCTCCAAAATCCGGCACAGGTGATAGAAGCCGCATCTGGAATAAGGGGCGTCACTATACCAGATTCTAACCCTTTCTCCAGCCTCCAGAAATTGTTTTAAACGGTGCAATTCATTTATATAAACTTCTTTCCGATACACGCTGCCCACCGGATTTTTAATATCTCCTATATCCAGCATAAATCCAAGACAAATAACTTCTTGAGCCGTTCCTTCTATCCAGCCGGAAAAGGGCTTTGGGGGCGGTGCCTTTTTTCCTGCTATAAACACAGATGTAGGGCCATTGACAGTACCCATTACTATTTTATTCTTTGCAGCTTTCATTGAAGCAGCTTCACTCTCACCAAATAATATCTCAATCATACTTATTGACCTGCACTATTCTCTAAAATATACTTTATTCTTTGTTTTTCCGGCACTTTTAATAATATCAAATTTTTCTGCATTCAACAACAGTCGACTTGCCGTCTTTATCTCCACTTCCAATAATTCTGCTGCAATAGAGCTATTTATTGCTTTATTTGTATCCAGATAACGCAAAATAATCTGCATTCTTGTTCTTTCCAATTCAGACATTGATTCGGACATTAATTTAGACATTGATTCGGACATTGTCTCTTTTCTCTCAAATCCTTGAGGGACATCGTAGTTCAGGTTCGGCATCACTACAGTAAACTGATATCTGTCTGAGCGGAATGATGGTCTTTTGTCCTCATTATAATTTTTTACAAATAGCAAATAAAATCCAATAATTTAACGTAAATTTTTCATATTCGCATAGATAAATGCAGAGCTATATGGTAAAATTAAAGCGAAAAGAGGTGCCAATATGATTAACGTCATAATAGATGAATTTACTCCCTGTCTCAAAGATGCACGGACAGGAGAACTTGTCCAGACAGAAGTAATCCGCATAAAGAGAAAATCATTCCTAAAGAAATATAATAAAAAGAATGGATGGTACACAAACTGGGAATCCCTTGCAGATGAAAATGAAATTTATGCTCTGGTAGTAGAAGGCTCCGTTGATATTCAGGGTTTAGTTGCTGTAACTCGCAATGATGACATACAGGCACTATATATCAGTTGGATGTGTGTAAGCCCTGACAATAATAAGCAGATTACCGATAATGTAAAATACCTTGGTGTCGGAGGCCATTTATTTGCAATCGCCGCCCAAAAATCAGTAAGTTTTGGATATGATGGTTATATGTATGGTTTCGCCGCCGATAAGGAATTACTGGAACATTATGTCAGGACATTTCACGGAGAAGTAATCGCCATCCTGCACCCATACCAGTTTGCAATCGGTGAGCAAGCTGCAAAAGAGATTATGGAGGTGTATGATTATGAATGGACAGATGAAGAGATATAAAGAAAGCCTAGCAAAAATGCCTGAACCAATCCTGTTAAGCCAATGCCCAAAGGTTAAGCTGGATTTGAGAGGGTTAATGCAATACGCAAAAGAAAAAGGAGTTAAAGTGATAGAATTAACCGAAAAAGAGAAAGCAGCGTTTATCAAGGAGTAGAATGCAATATATTGCATTTCAGACTGTAGACAAAGTCCGTGGCTCATGCCACGGATTTCTTAATAACAGGAAAAAGTGGTTGAAAGTCTGCCTTTTTTATCGTCTTATGCCAACCACTTATAGTCCATAAACAACCGACTGTTGGAAGCCTATGCTTCAAGACGATATGTCTCAAAAATTAAAACTATATTGGGAATATGAGGTGATAAACATGAAAAAAAGATCATTTTACGCAGTATATACAATTTTCCCCTTTGACTGGCAATAGGGTATTCGATATCAATAATAACTTCTTTCATATGGGCAGACGGATATTACTCCCCATGTGCACCTGAATTGATTGCTGCAATGGGGAGTGAAATCAATGCAGTGTTGCTGCAAGCATTTTTCGTTTTAATATTTGAGTAGCATGGATTGTGCAGTATACGATAGCTACCCTCAGTTTACAAGAGCACACACGCCTCAAAACGGGATAGTTTCACCATTTTCTGCGTTATCCTCAATCGGCATACGTCCAATCCATAGCGCTCTTCACTGTCTTACACATATACTCCATGGCCTCCACCGGATATTCTCCGGCGGCGGTCTCCCCGGTGAGCATCACGGAGGAAGCCCCATGGAGGATGGCATAGAAGATGTCGGATACCTCCGCCCGGGTGGGCACTGCCGCATGCTCCATGGAGGCCAGCATCTGAGTCACCACCATGTAGGGCTTGCCTGCCTGTCTGCATAGATTTCCGATTTCATATTGGGCTCTGGGCAGCTCCCACAACGGCATGGAATTTCCCAAATCGCCTCTTGCAATCACAATCTCATCTGCATAGGGCAACAGCTCCGGCAATTTTTCCTGTCCATCCTTATTTTCTATTTTGGCAAATATGCGGATGTGGCCGGCATCGGCCTCCTTCAGAACACCTCCCAGGATTTTCAAGTCCTCCGGGCTCCGTACAAAGGGAAGCATCACCCCCGTCACCCCCAATGCTTTTGCCAGCTTCAAATTGGCAAGGTCGCTGTGGGTGAGGGTGGGCGGATGGAGCTTCACACCGGGTAAGGCAATGCTTTTACGGGGCTTTAACCAT
>CAPNGW010000290.1 GCA_948665105.1 uncultured Lachnospiraceae bacterium | reverse complement strand
AACGCCGCCGACCCCATGCAGCCCTGGGGAAAATTATTGCCCCACCGTAAGGAGCGAAGCTTCTTGAACGTGCCGGGAACGGTGGTCTGTTTCCGGGGCGGTGAGGCTGTGACGCTCTTTGAACGGCAGGGCAGGAATTTACGTGTCTTGGAGCCGGAATGGCTGGCAGAGAGTCTGTCTCTGTTTGGGGAGGAATATAAGAGAGGCCGGATTTACCCGGGGAAAAAACGAATCGTGGTAAAGGATTATCCCCGGGAGGCAGAAGCGGCTCTGGCTGCAGGCGGCTTTCTTAAGGAGATGCAGGATTATGTGCTATACAGATAAAGATGAAAAACGGGAGCAGAAGGGAAAGAAATTCCCAAGGCTGCTCCCGGTTGCCGTTTAAACTGATTTCTTATTGGGAAACATTCTCCGTCGCTATCTTATGGTACACCTTCTCATTGGAACTCCGAAATACCGTGTTGCTGGAGCCCATCTGATTCACGACAATGTGGTTGTCTCCATCCTTAAGGGCACTCATCTTAATCTGCAGCTGGTTGGAGCTTAGGAAGGTAGTGGAGACTTTCTCTCCGCCCACAAACACCCGGCTCCAGGGAGTGAAGTGGTCTCCGGTGACAATCAGCTTCTCTTCGGTGGGTACGAAGGTGGTAAGCCTGATATCCTCCACACCCATCTCCAAATCGGAAGCAGGATAGAGGTCCTCTTGGCCGTAAGCATAGCGCTGGCCGTAGAGAATGTCGTATTGAAGGATTTCCATGTCGGTCTCGTAGCTTTCGTCCACCAGATAATCTCTGGACTGATGGTAGCTGGTCATGGTGCCTTCGTGGATATTAAGCTGCTCCAGGATATAAGGCATCAGCTGATAGGAGGTTAATTCCCTGGAGTTGTTGGGGAGCCCGAAATTGTTCCAGGTGGCATATTTTGTCTGGAACAGGCTTCCCGTCTCCATGTCTGCCTCCGTTAGGCCCATGGTGGGCAGGTGGTCGCCGAACAATACCACAATGGTCTTTTCGTCTCTCTGTGAGAGCATTTCCAGCAAGTCTCCGATAAATTTGTCCACCTCATGCAGCATGTTGATATAGTACTCGTACTGGTAATTTTCCGCTTCGGTTCTTCCGCCGGTAACGGTGATTTCCGGATGCTCCAAAACCTTTTCGGAGGGGTAGCTTCCGTGGCCCTGCACCGTGATGGTGTAAGCAAAATCCGGCTGGCCAGGCGTGGAATTTAAGGACTTTTCCAGCTCGGGAATCAGGCAGTTATCGGTGGGCCAGGTGCCAAGGGGCGTATACTCCTGAATGTTAATCATTTCCTTGCTGGTGAAGGTGTCAAAGCCCATCTGGGAAAATGCGTTTGCCCGGCTGTAGAAGTTACCGCCGTTGTTATGTACCACATGGGTACCGTAGCCCAAGTCGCTTAAATTGTGAGCAAAGCTTTCCACGGTGTTGGTCTTTAAAATCGTCTTGTAGGGATATTCGCCCAGTCCGAAGAACTGCATGCCCATCCCGGTGAGAATCTCGAACTCCGTGTTGGCGGTTCCGGCCCCCACCACAGGCACTTCCAGATGACCGGAGGTATAATTCTGAAGCAGTGCATGGAAGTTGGGCGTGGGGTCTTCGCTGTACTGTAAAAAGTTCAAATCATAAGGGTCAACGAAGGATTCCAGCAATACCGTAATTACGTTGGGCATATCTTCGGTGACGGTGGTTTCTTTCTTCTCTAAGGTGTCAAGCGCCTCATTGACCATCTCTTCACTGTAATCCCGCGGTTTGCTCATTCCCCGGTCCACCACACTGGAGGTAAAGCTGTAGATGAAGCCGTAGTCGGAATAGCCCTGGGCAATATTTTCAAAATAGCTGGCCAGCACGTTGGAGCTTACCGCCGCGCTGGTTACCATGGGCAGGAAATAGACAAAGGCGCCCAGGGATAACAGGCTGGCAATCCGGTGGGGCCTGCCCTTGAATTTTGGCCCCTTAATCCACAGAAGAACCAAAAGGAGCACAACAGCGGACACACCCACGACAACCAGAATTTCCTCGGTCTTGTTGAAGTAGTTGCTCTGCATGGTCAGAAGGTCGTTGACCATTTTTAAGTCCGTGAAGCTGAAGGGCGTCACGCGCTTTAACAGGATACAGCCGTTGATAATTCCCAAAAACAGCCAGAACACGCTAATCACGGTGCGCATCAGAAACCGGCGGCGGAACAGGTATACCAGGGCCAGTGTGGCAAACACCAAAAGTGAGTTGTAGAGGAAGACCAGGCTCCTGTCAAACACGAAAGCGAAGGCCTGGGTGAAGGAGTGGCGTGATACCCATTCAATTACAAAGCAGATGGAACAGGCCAGCAATGCGTGAAACACAATGGAGTACCGGTTCAGAAATGCAATGAGCTTCTCCTTTTTTTCAGGGGCAATCAGATGCCTTTTTTCCTTCAATGCTTTTTGCTCCTTGCGTTGCTGAAAGAAATTTTTTATTTTTGAAAAAAGTGTATTGTGCATAGGTTCATCATCCTTTATTATTAAATGTATTGTAGCAACTGCAAATGTGAATTAAATGTGAACAAATTATGAATGCTCTGGCCACATAGCAAGAGTAGTTCACTTGAAAGAAAAAGTCAACGGGTAAAATGTAAAATTTATGTTTTCAATAACAAATCTTAAGAAATTCTACAGAAATTAGTAAAAATGATAAGCAGAGCTTATATGGAAAATCTCAGGAGAGGAAAAGGCATGAAATGTGATGGAAATAAGGTGGAAGCCTTGAAGAAAAAAGCCGGGGCATTGGGAAGTGTACTGGGCCTTGACAATATGCAAAATCTTATGGAGGAGCTTGATAACATTCAGGAGAGCCTTTCGGTAATCCATGTGGCAGGCACCAACGGAAAAGGCTCCACCTGTGCCATGCTGGAGCGGATTCTGTGCCTGGGAGGATACCGCACAGGACGGTACAGCTCCCCGGCAGTTTTCTGCGAAGAAGAGAAATACCAGGTATGCCAGGTGGCCATCACCAGTGAGGAATTGCAGGAGGTTTTCGGCGAAATTGCAGGAGCCTGTGAACGGTTGACACGGCGGGGCCTGCCCCATCCCACCCTGTTTGAGATTGAGACAGCGGCAGCTTTTTTGTGGTTTTACCGGCAAAAATGCCAGATCGTGCTTTTGGAGACAGGCCTTGGGGGATGGCTGGATGCCACCAATATAATAAAGAAGCCTCTGTGCAGCGTCATAACCACGGTGAGCATGGACCACATGGCAATTCTGGGAGATACATTGGAGAAAATAGCCTGGGAAAAAGCCGGAATCATCAAGGAGGGATGTCCGGTAATTACGGCGTGGCAGCAGCCGGAGGTCTATGAGGTGCTTACAAAGGTCTGCCGGGAAAAGGGAGCGGATTTGCAAAAAGCGGCTGTGGGGGAGGTTGCAAAGGTACATTATGAAGATACATATCTCTGCCTTGACTGGGAAGAGCTTCAGAATTTAAAGCTGTCACTGATTGGAAGCTATCAGATAGAAAATGCGCGTTGTGTCATTCAGACGGTGCATCGGCTGAATGGCCTTGGTCTCCGGGTGGGGGATGATACCATCCGGGAGGGGCTTCGTACCACCACATGGCCGGGCCGGTTCGAAGTGC
>CAPNGW010000289.1 GCA_948665105.1 uncultured Lachnospiraceae bacterium | reverse complement strand
AGGGGATGCCCCATGGCAAGCAGCGCAATGCAGACTGCCGCCGTTCCATAACAGACAAGTCCGGCAATGCCGCTCTGGCTAAAGAGGAGGTTTCCCAGCTCCCTGGCTCTTATGGCATTGATAATATTAAGCACCATGGCTATGAGAATCAGCACACCGCCAAAGGCAATGGCCATCATCAGTGTCCCCATAATGTTTTCCATGGGGCGCATCCACAGGGCAGGTAGAATGTCCTCAAAGCCGAAGAGGCTTCCATACAGGAATCCGAACACTGTGGACCAGATTCCGGCCACGGCGATGATGCCTGCCAGACGCATTTTTTTGAACCGGTACAGGAGAAAGCCTCCCACCACCAGCACCAGTCCCTGTCCCACGTCGCCAAACATGATGCCGAACATCAGCGTATAGGTCAAAGCCACAAACAGTGTGGGGTCCATCTCATTGTAGGCCGGAAGGCCGTACATTTCCACGAACATTTCAAAGGGCTTTAAGATGCCCGGATTCTTAAGCTTTGTGGGGGGGCTGGTGGCCGCCTTCCCATCGATGTCCTCCTCAATGCAGTGAATCCTGTCGTCCCCTTCAATCTCCTTCTGGAAGGACTCGGTATCTCCTTTGGACATCCATCCATAGAGAATGTAATACTCTCGCTTATTCTTGGAGCGGGTACAGGCCGCCAGCTTACGGATTTCAAAATTCTTGCAGTAATTGTCCAGAGAGTAATAGGCAGACAGAATTTCCAGCCGATTCTCATTTAGCATGTCACGCATTTTCTCCGACAGCTCCTGGGATTCCTGCTCATTTTTCAGGATTTCCCTCTGAGCTCCCTCCCAAGCCTCCCGGGGCGTTCCCTCGAAGGAATCCGGCACGTAAATCTGCTCAAAATGAAAGGACAGATACACCGCGTCAATCTCCACAGCGTGGACGTAAGGCACAAAGTAAATACCCCAGACGTAATTTTCATCACTGTAGCACTCGTAAAACAGGTTGTAAACAGTCTCATGAATATAATGCTGCAGCTTGTGGTAATAGTCCAGGGGAATCCTGCCCAGGCGGAACTTGATAAAACGGAATTCCAAAAGCTTTTTAAATTCAAAGTCCAGATTCCGGAAGGACTCAATGGACAGCATGAATTCGTTGAGCTCCTTATTTCGCCCGGCCAGCTCCTGCTGGCGTTTTAAAATCTGGGCTGTGTGTTCATAGGCATCCTTGATAATCTCCCGGGCTGGTCCCGGGTCCAGCTCTTCTAATGGCTCCCCCTCCCAGGCTTTCAGATATTTCAGCAGCTCACTGCCGTTTAAGTGCACCTCCTTGTACACGTTGGTCTCCATAAAAGGCCGGACGTTTACAATATTTCCAAGATTTGTTATGGCATTTTCAAAATGAATGTCATACTTTGTAAGGTACTGCTTCATCACACGGTCGATATCATGCTTGGGTCCTGTGATGTGCAGCAATTTCATTTTTTCAACCACGTCTACTCCTCCACATTTCTATATGGTAATCAATATCAGGTCTTTCATCTCTTTGGCAGGAATTTGATAACGGATTCCCTCAATGATTGTTATCAGCCGCTCTATTTCCTGCTCCTTTTGAAACAGATAGCGAAGCACCGGCGCCGGGGACATGGGATATTTCTGGCTCACCCGCCGATACACTGCATCCATCACTCCCCGGAAGGATATGGCATCCTCCATCTTCACAAAGGCTTCTTTTCCCTTAAAGTAATACGTATTCATCAGAATCTGGTTCAACTCGGGAAGCCCCGGTGCCGCAATGAGAGACAGGACCTCCTCCTTCTTAAGGCGGTAATAGCAGGGAATCAATGATGCAAACAGCTCAGCCGGAGTCTGACTGTAAAACCGCTTGGAGCGATAAATCCACATAAGGTTCAGCCAGTCAATCTGCGTGCCATAGACTGCTTTTAATATCTCCTTTAGCTGCCCGGTCCTCATCTTCTGAATGTCTTTATAAACTCTGACATAATAAAAAATATCAAGCTCCATGGCGAAATCGGCATAGCCCTGGCGCTCTGACATATGGGTCTTAAGAAATACTTTTTCGTACGGGCTCCCGGCAAGAGCCTGCTCAAATTCCGTCAGAGTAGATGCCTTTTTTATGTCCTCTATGGAATACCGGGCATGTTGATAAAAAAACGGAGAAATGTGTAATTCTTCCTCCTGATGTCTGCCAAACACACCCTTTAAAAACCGTTTCAGCACATCCGTCTCATAGCGGAAAAAAACGTACTGGAATGCCTGCCGCTGTCTGGCATCCGCAAATTGGTAGAGTTTTTTTAAATCCCGGTACAAGGAATTGACAATCACCGCCTCTGCCTGTCCCCGGTGCCACTCCTCACGCTCCTGAAACACGGCTCCATAGCCTCTGGTTCCTTTCAAAAAACCAATGGTCTCATCCACAGATGTAAGTTCCATAAGATTCGTGATTTCACTGCTGGTCAAAAGTACTCCACTCATGGCCCGGGTCTTTGTGACAAGACCACTGTAGCTCATCTGGTTTCCTGCCATCTTACACCTCGATTATCTTTGCAAAAATTGTATCTGCCAGTTCATCCAGATGGTTATCGTAGGTCTCATCCAACTCTTCCATCTGTCGGCTATACTTTCCCTTAAGCTTATGTATCTGGTCCTTGGCCTGTTCATCCAGCCGAACCTTTGTCTGTGCCAGCCGCCGTTTTAAATCCTGCTCCAGCTCCTGCTCCAGCTGTTTTTGCTCCTTTTGCATCTTAAGCTGCATCTGCTCCTTCTGGTTCTGTGCATTCTTTAAGATGGTGGCGGCGGTTTCCTCAATCTCGTATAGCTTGGTAATTACCTCATTCATGTAGTTCTCCTTACAGAAAAAAAGCATATGAAAAAAATGTTTTCTCTATCATAGTACTTCTAAATAAATTATGCAATATTTTTTTTCAAAATCACACACCATGGAAAAGCCTCCTCCATATAGTAAACTGTAAACCAAATTTTGGAGGATTTAATATGAGCGACTTAGCTGCTACAAACTGTGGATGTGGATGTGATGGCAACAGCAATAATGGCTGTAACATTATTTTTATCATCCTGCTGCTTTGCTGCTGCGGCGGCAACAACAACGGATTCTTTGGCGGTAACAACAATGGCGGATGTGATATCCTGATCATCATCCTGTTGCTGTCCTGCTGTGGCGGAAACAACGGTTTATGCGGAGGCGGCTGCGGCTGCTAATGTTCCCCACTACAAGAAAAAGGCTGCTTCGGCAGCCTTTTTCTTATATCTAGGAGAGTTCTCCCAACTTCACTATGATATAAATTCCTTGTTAAAGATATCTGTCAATGATGGCGTCCCGCTCCTGTCCATGCTCTATGGACCACTGTTCCCAGGACTTTCCACAGGCCTGGGCCGCCTTGCCCAGTTCCACCAAAAGGGCAGGCATATCCTGCTCCAAAATAGTGACAGAACCCTGGCCAAACTGTGCCTCACCCAGCCTATCACTCCCGCCAAAGGTCATTTTAAATGCAGGATACACGGTATTATCCACCTTCTTTACTCCACCCTGGAAGCCTATGGCACCCGCCTGATGGGCTGAGCAGCTGGAGGGACAGCCGGAAATGCAAATCCTGGGCAGAGCGCCGTCTG
>CAPNGW010000288.1 GCA_948665105.1 uncultured Lachnospiraceae bacterium | reverse complement strand
ATGCGCTCTAAGAGCTGGTTCAAGCTTCGAAGCTGGTCCACCGCTTCCTGATAGCCGGTCTCTGCAATAAGGCGGATGAGCTCTTCCTTCCGGGCGGAAAGGTCTGCTTTCTCCTTATCCAGCCCGGCAAGCTTCTCCTTAAGGCCCTCCAAATCCTTTTGGTGATTGATTTCTTTTTGTTCCAGCTCCCCTAGCTTTTCCTGCTGCTCCAGGATTTCAAAACGCCTGGCAAAATAGGCGTATTTTGTAAGCTCCCGCTGCTTCTCCTCCACCTTAAGATATTTCTCCCGAAGGTCGGTAAGCTCCCGGATTTCCTGGCTGGTATCCATGATTTTCTTCTGCATGCGCCCGTACTGCATGACGCTCTCCTGCATGTCCTCAATATAGATATCCTGCTCCATGCAGATGTACTCTTTCACAAAATCCTCCAGCTTGCTGTTCATCTTAAAGGGGATGGCCCGCTTAAACAGCATGGGGAATTTCTCCTTGTCCAGACCTCCGAAAATGTCGTCGTAGAGCCGGCGGCGAAAGGATTCGTTACGGGAATTGATATAGTAGTCCGCTTTATCCAGGCTTCGGACCAGGTATTCCTTCAATTCCTCCGTGGACATGGGGCGGCGCTCAATGCGATAGCCGTTTCGCAAAAGCTCTCCCCGGTGCCAGAAAAAGTATCTGGAAATCTCGTTGGTGGCGGTTTCCACGTCAAACACCACACCCACGCACTGCTTCTCCCCAGTGTCGCTCCGGCTTAATTCCAGAACGATGGTGGTGGAGAAATTCTTGTTCCTAAGGTATGCGCTCTCGTTGTTATCCCCGATATTGACCATGCCTCGGAGGTACTCGATAAGACTTCGGTCCGAATCCTCAGCGGCAGCCTTGTTGAAAAATCCCCGCCCGTCCGTGTTGGCGTAAAGGACAATCTGCAAAGCGTCAATAATGGTGGATTTTCCGCTGCCGGAGTGACCGGTGAAGAAGTTGATTTCCTCATGGAAGCTTAAGATTTTCCGGTCTATGTAATGCCAGTTATTTAAGCACATCCTGGACAGAGCCAGATAACGTTCTCTATTGGTCGTTTGTTCCATGGGGTTCCTCCTCAAAGGATTTTATCAGCTCTCGGACGCTGCTTCCCAGCAGAACCATGTTAATGCTGGGATAGATGATAAGGCGGGTATCACTCTCCAACTCCTCCATGCCGTCTGGCACCTCCAGAATCTGGTACCGGCGAAGCAGCGTCAGGGTGCGGCGGATTTCTGTGGGAGAGGGGCGTTCCTTTAGTAGCTGAAAGCTGCCGGTCCGGGCGTTTAGGTCTCCCAGCGTGGTGTAGATATTGACGCTGGTGGAGGCCTGAGACATCTGCTCGTCGTAAATGAGCTTTAAGATGAGCAGGTAAATGGTGCTAAGCTTGGTGAGCCTGTCGGCCAGCACGTCCTCGCCGGTTAAGTACATGACACCGGTCTGTGTATTCTCTTTCAATTCAATTCCTGCGGCTTCAAAATAGTCCTGAAGAAATTCCAGGTGAAGGCTTAAGAAGCGGTAATCCTTATTAAAAAGAAAGCGGCCTGTCTTCTTGTCGTACTTGCGTTCCAGAAGGAAGGTTTGGCGGAGCAGCAGGCGAATCACTTCCGTAAGCTGTCGGCGCTCCTCATCCGGGAGCTTTGCAATGTAGGGTAGCATGGGAAAATCCTTTCTGGTTTATATCTGCTTTTTTATAAATGTCAGCTTGGGATAAATGTATTTCCCGTTGTCTATGGTTTCGTCGGCGGCAGCGTCCACCTGGAAGCGGGCGTCTCGCTTAAGGGCGTAATCGTATGCCAGAATTAATTTTTCAAAATCCTCAGGGACGGTGACGGCGGTTTCGTCGATTGTCACATTCCCGGCCAAATCCATGTGGGATTCCAGGTATTCTTCTATCTGGCGGCGGGTGAACCGGTGCTGTATTTTGTTAAGCCGCAGGATTTCTTCCTTGGTAAGCTCCTCCCGCTCCTCCTCCGGCTCCAGCATATCAACGAAATTCTTCCTGGGCGCCCGGCGTTTGTAAAGGGACCTTTCGGACAGAAGCTGATGCCTTGACAGGTTCATAATTCCTGCCGTCCGCTCCAGGGCTTCCCCATTGTCCTCCATGCCGGATAAGGCATTCAAAAGCTGGATAATTAAGCCCTTCATGCTGCCCTCCCCGTTTAACAGGTAGTTTAAGCGCACCACAGTGGCCTTGACGTATTTCATATGCTCCTTGTCCATGTTGGCGATACGCCGCTCAATATCGTCAAAGCCATTTTCTATCTGCTCCAGAATCTCCAGAATATCCCCTTGTGCAAGCTCCTTTTGGGCCTTGTCCTTTATCCGGCTCATCCAGTCGAAGTCCTGCTGCATCTCGTGTATCCAGCTTTTGATGTCGCTTTTGTAGATATAGAAGTTGTCCCCCGTCTTTAAAATGTGGTATTTTTTCTGGATGATTTCCTGAACATAACCTTCCAGATGCTCCTTTAAGAGTTCCCCATAAAAATTTTTTTCCAGGAGTCCTGTGAAAAATTTGTCCATATTGTGGAGCATGTCCTGAAGGACCTTGTTCAGCTTCCTGGTATTGACCAGCGCAGTTTTCAACATTTGAAAATTGGCCCTGCAATCATTTTTGACGGAAAACAGTATGGCGTAAATGTTCTGAATATAGACCTCCGTTGCATCCATGTCCTCACCGGTAAGGCGCTCGAAGGCCTCAATAAAAATGGCTGCGTAATCTGGAATGATGATATTGGTAACCTGGGCATAGTAGTCCTCCAGCCGTTTCAGCCACTGGCTTTTTAAAAGCCAGTTTAAAATGCGGTTGGCCGGGGTCTCCAGTAAATCCAGCTCCGTCTCATTCTCCTCCTGCTCCATCTGAAGCTTTTTCTGTGAAAAATAATCACTCAAAAGCCGGATACAGGATTCTTTGCTTAGAAAATAACTGTTGTATTGGTATTCCTCATTTATAATCAATAAGGCTTCTATGTAAGTATCCCGGTTGGGAGACCGAAACAGGCTGTAGAAGCTTTCCGGTATCTGATACTGATATTCCATAAAAATCTCCCTTCCTTTCCATCACCATCTGCCAACAGAGGGCCCCCCATTTTTTTGTAGCACAGCAAGGGGGGCACTCGTACTACTATACCAAATGGGAAAAGCCTTTGTCAATTTGTTACTTCATTTTCTGAAAAGCATCCCTGACAATAGGAATAAAGTAGAAAAAAAGAATAAATTATGTTATAATTTAACAACCGTAAAACATTCCCTTATTTTAATGATACACACAGGATGCAATTTGCCGGGGAGGTCAATTATGAAACAAAAGATAAAGGACGTTACGCTTCACCTGCTGTCCCGGATGGTAGTACTGCTAAAATGGATTATCTTCGCACTGCTGTCAGGCCTTATCATCGGGGCCGTGGGAACCTTGTTCTACTACTGCATGAAGAACGCCACCGATTTAAGGGCCACCTATCCCTGGCTCATCTTCCTGCTGCCGGTGGGCGGCCTTCTCATTGTGGGAGCCTACCGCATCATGCACAACGACAAGGACAGCGGTACCAACCTGGTGTTGTCCGCCATCCATTCCGGTGAGTACTTCCATGGCCCGTTTGAGATCACCGATCGCGAGACTCCCTTCATCGTG
>CAPNGW010000287.1 GCA_948665105.1 uncultured Lachnospiraceae bacterium | reverse complement strand
CGCATCGGAGCTGCCTCCGGCCATACCGGCCGCCACCGGAATGAACTTCTTAAGGTCTATGTGTACGCCGGAGGATACGGCAAATTCCTCCATCAAAAGCTTCGCCGCCTTGTGGACGAGATTATTCTCATTGACCGGCAGGTAATAAAGGTTGGTGGATACCGAAATGCCTGCCATCTTTGTCTTGCGAATGGAAATCTTATCGTAGAGATGAATGGTCTGCATCACCATGCGCACCTCATGATACCCGTCTTCCCGTCTCCCCAGCACATCCAGCCCCAGATTAATCTTTGCCAGCGCTTTCAAATTCAATTCTGTCATGGTCTTCTCCTGTATTTTGTATACATTGTAAAATTTTTTTTGGAAAAAGTCAACAATTCCTTTAAAGTTTCCCCCATTCCTTCCGATATATAAATTGAAAACTATAATACAAAGAATACGGATGTTCAATGTATATGCCAAGGAGGGACAATCATGGACGTAAATCAGGTAACAAAAACAGGCGCTTATGACACCAGTGCCTACACCCAGAAGACACAGACCAAGCCGGCAGAAGATACTGCTGACAAGAAGAAGGAAAACACCGGAGCCGTATATGAGAAGTCAGGCAACAGCGCTATCATCGCACGGCTTAAGGCAGATGCAGAGCAGAGAACCAACCAGCTCCGTACCATGGTAGAGAGCATGATGCGCCAGCAGGGTCAGCAGATTGGCTCCGCTGACAGCATGTGGCGTTTCCTGGCAGGCGGCAATTTCACCGTTACCGCCGAAGCCAAGGCTCAGGCCCAGGCTGCTATTGCCGATGATGGTTACTATGGCGTAGAGCAGACTTCCAACAGAATCGTGGAATTCGCAAAGGCTCTCACCGGAGGGGATGCCTCCAAAGCCGAGGAGATGCGGGCTGCATTCGAGAAGGGTTTCAAGCTGGCAACCAAATCCTGGGGCCAGAAATTACCGGACATCTCCCAGAAGACTTATGATGCGGTTATGAAGAAGTTTGACGATTGGGCTGGAAAGACCGCCCAGGCTGAGACAGATACCCAGGCATAAGCATCCATACCACCATTTATTCCATAGGACACGCTGTTTCCTATGAGGATAAAAAGGCTGTTCGCCAAATTGGCGAGCAGCCTTTTTATATTTGTAATCTGTCAGGGCCTCTATTCCAGGCTCTCAAGGAACCGTCCAAATGCCGCCTGCCCGGCCTCATCGCCCTTGAACACCCCTGCATGCTCCAGCACCTTGGAAAATACCAGACCAATTTCCCTGTGCAGGATTTCCATAATATTCTCCTCCGTCACCTCTTGGTATCCAGGGAGAAATTCCTCCACCCAGTCCGCATGCTTGGCCAGGGCCTCTGAATCCCGCAGGTTTTCCCCGGCTGTCACGGCCTTTGCCAGCTGTTCCATCTCATCCTTCAGACGAGCCGGAAGCACCGCCAGTCCCATCACCTCGATGAGTCCGATGTTTTCCTTCTTGATGTGGTGAAGCTCTGCGTGAGGGTGGTACACTCCCAGAGGATGCTCCTTGGTTGTGATATTGTTGCGAAGCACCAAATCCAGCTCATATTTTTCTCCCCGCTTTCTGGCGATGGGGGTGATGGTGTTGTGAGGTTCTCCCTCCGTCTTTGCAAAAATGAAGGCCGCCTCATCGGTATAGCCCCGCCATGCGGCGAGAATCTTATCCGCCAGAGCGATGATGCGCTCTGTGTCTGTGCCTTTTAAGCGGATGACGGACATGGGCCATTTTACAATTCCGGCCTCCACATCCGAAAAGCCTGTGACAGTAAAGGCTCTCTCCACCGGTGCCTTGGCCATGGCAAATTCGTAATGGCCTCCCTGGAAATGGTCGTGGCTTAAAATCGAACCGCCCACAATGGGCAAATCCGCATTGGAGCCCACGAAATAATGAGGAAATAATTTTACAAAATCAAATAGCTTACAGAAGGTATCGTGGTCAATTTTCATAGGGATATGTCTGGAATTGAACACGATGCAATGCTCGTTGTAATATACATAGGGAGAATATTGGAAGCCCCAGGGACTTCCCTGAATGGTCACCGGGATGATGCGGTGATTCTGTCTTGCAGGATGGTTGATTCTTCCCGCATAGCCTTCGTTCTCCATACAGAGGAGACATTTGGGGTAGCCGCTCTGTTTGGCTGTCCGGGCCGCCGCAATGGCCTTGGGGTCCTTCTCCGGCTTGGACAGATTAATGGTCAAATCTATCCTACCGTATTCTGTCTCGGTGGTCCACTTCACATCTCTGGCAATGCGATAACGGCGGATATAGTCGGTATCCTGACTGAATTTATAATAAAAATCCGTGGCCGCCTCCGGGGATTTCTCATAAAGCCTGCGAAATTTTTCTATGACGACACTGGGAGGCGCCACCAGCTTTGACATGAGCTTCGTGTCAAACAAATCCCGGTATACGACACCGTTGTCCTCCATAAGCCCCTTTTCATATGCGTAATCCAAAAGCTCCTTAAGCACGGGCTCCAGCTCCACCCCCTGATAATTCTCCTCCGGCTCCTGGTATTCCTCAATCCCCAGAACCTCCAAAAGAGCATTGGTGGTGTAAATCACATCCTCCTGCCCAATCAATCCTGTTTCCAGCCCATAGCAGACCAATTTTTTCACAGCCGTATTTATCATAAATTCTTCCTCCTATATTACCTTGATGCCGCCCACAGGCCGTACCTTCAGCACATGGCAGGAGCCTTCTCCAAACACAGCGTCAAGGGCCTGCCGATACTCCTCCACAAACTCATTTTTCACAAAGGCCTGAATGGTTCCCGCAAAGCCGCCGCCATGGACCCGACAGACGCCATGGCCCTTAAGTATGTGCTGGCTTACCCCAAGGGCCACAGATACCCCCTGATGCTTCACATCCTTGTTGGTGTACACATTTTGCAGATACTGGAAGGAGGACTGCCCCGACTCCTGAATCAGTTCCAGAAACCTGTCAAAGCTTCCTTCCCGAAGGGCCGCCACCTGCTGCTCCACCCGCCTGTCCTCCGCAAAAAAGTGTATGGCACGGAGGACACTACGGTCGCCGCACTTCCTTCTTACTTCCGCAATTTCTTTGTAGAACTCCTCCTCCGATACCTCCCGGAGAACTTCCTTTCCGAAATAACCGGCCACCTCACACATCTCCGCCGGAACTGCCGCGTAATCGTCCGTCAAATCCGCGTGGGAGCCTTTGGTGTCCGTGATGCACAGACTGTGCCCGTAAGCCGCAAAATCCACCTCCACCTTCTCCACCAGGGGATGCTTTGCATCTGCGAAATCTATATGTATCAGCCCCCCCACGGAGCTGGCCATCTGATCCATAAGGCCACAGGGCTTTCCAAAGTATACGTTCTCGGAAAATTGCGCCACCTGGGCAATTTCCACCGGGCTGATGCTCATGTCGTTATAAAGACCTGAAAGAATTGTCCCCACCAGCACCTCAAAGGCAGCGGAGGAGGAAAGTCCTGCTCCCCCCAGCACGTCGCTGACAACGTAGGCTTCAAAGCCGCCGATGGTGTGGCCGTTCTTAAAAAGGCCGTAAGCCATACCGCGAATCAGTCCTTTGGAGGTTCCCTCCTCTTCTTTCCTGGCCTTAAGCTCCGCCAAATCCACATGAATCATGGGATAGCCCTGGGAT
>CAPNGW010000286.1 GCA_948665105.1 uncultured Lachnospiraceae bacterium | reverse complement strand
TCGCTGAGGCGACGCATTTGCGGCGCAGAATTTCGCAAAGCGAAATTCTTTTTTAGAGGTAGAACTGTGGATGTGAGAAAAAATTCCAAAGAAACAGTTGACGAAACTTAATTTTATGTTATAATAATTTCTAGTGCAATAAAATATTACCCAAACAGTTGGTGTGCACAATTACGCAACTGGAGGGAGGTTAGGTGTGAGATTATGTCAAATGTAATCGTTAAAGAAAACGAGACTTTGGATAGCGCCTTGCGCAGATTTAAAAGAAACTGTGCGAAGGCCGGAATCCAGCAGGAGATTCGTAAGAGAGAGCATTACGAGAAGCCCAGCGTGAAGCGGAAAAAGAAATCTGAAGCTGCAAGAAAACGTAAATATAACTAAGAATGGGAAAGGATTATCACCTCGGTGGTAATCCTTTTTTCTGGGCAGATGAGAATTACTGGTCACACTGTCCTCCTCACTCCATGTGCAATCCAGTCTCTGTTACTGTTCACTCCGTGACCAGTAACCAGTCTCTCACTTCGTCTAAGATTGCTCATCAAAATCCTTGACAGCGTAAAGCTATCTTGTTAAAATAAAGTCACATATCAGGGTAAATTCTAGTACCATTTCGGTAAGAAATCCCCATATGAATCAAATTAAAAATACGGTGGGGAGTACGAAATGGAAAGAGACAGCGTGCGTCTCTTATGGAAAAAGTTTCTTCTTTCACCGGCAAACTCTATGAGAAAAAGAAAATTGGAAGAGTTGAATTTGCTGGATGATTTTTTGTTCGGCTCTGTGGTATCCTATCCAGGAATCGGGGAGCAGTTTGCCCGGATTCTTTTGCGGATTATTTTTCGCAGGGAGTTTGGAAAGCTGACGGTGATTTCACAGAAGAATTTACAGCAGCTGCTTTTGTATTTTGAAGATACCAAAGAGGCCAACGCCAGTAATGAAGACTTAAAAGAGATTCAATCTATGGTCGAAACCGTAAAACGGGACAAGGAGATGTCGATAGGCTATATGAAAATATTTGAGAAAGAAGCGCTGCTGCTGGACCAGGGACGTGAGGAAGGCAGAGCAGAAGGCCGAAGGGAAGAGCGGGTTAATACAGACAGAGAGCGCCGCCGGGCGGAAGCCGCGGAGGAGGAGCTTCGCTTCCTTAGGGAAGAACTTAAGCGGTTAAAAAGCAGTGAGAGGGGAAAAAAGGATATCTTCTCGAAATCTCAATAAATGAGATACTTAAGAAGCGATATCATATCAAAGGAGGAATCTATGTCAGAATACACTTTGAAGAATCAGGAAATCACCGTAAGAATTGATTCCCTTGGAGCGGAACTGAAATCTCTTAAGGACAACTGCACCGGACAGGAATATATGTGGTGTGGGGACCCTAAGTTTTGGAAACGGACCTCCCCCGTATTGTTTCCGCTGGTGGGGGCGTATCGGAACAATGAGACCAGATATCAGGGAAAAACCTACTCCCTTCCCCAGCACGGCTTTGCCAGAGATATGGAATTTGAGCTTAAGTTCCAGACAGATACGGCCATCTGCTTTTCACTCAGGGAAACCCGGGAAACCCTCGGCAAGTATCCCTTTGCCTTTTGCCTGGAGCTTGCCTATGAATTGAAGGGGCGTGAGGTAAAGGTTATGTGGCGGGTGGAGAATCCTGCCGGGGAAGAGATGTATTTTTCCATCGGCGGTCATCCTGCCTTTAACTGCCCTCTGGAGGCAGAAGAGAAGCAGAGGGATTATGCCATCGAATTTGACGTCCAGGATAAGGTGGAGAGCCGTCTGCTGGGCCCAGAGGGAGTTCTGGAGGAAAGAAGGACCTATCCCCTTAAGGAAGGGCGGCTTGCCATTACGGAGAATCTTTTTGACGGCGACGCTTTGATTATCGAGAACCATCAGGCCCACCGTGTGTCCCTGGTGAATCCGGAGGGAAAGGCGTATGTGAGTGTGGCTTTTGAGGCGCCTCTTTTTGGCATTTGGTCTCCGCCTGGAAAAAATGCACCCTTTGTCTGTATTGAGCCCTGGTACGGTAGAGCAGACGGGGCAAATTTTGATGGCGATATCACCAAACGGGAGTGGGGAAATCGTCTTGGGGCCGGGGAAGTCTTTGAGGCCTGCTACCGGATTACGGTTTGAAGGAAGAAGGAGAAGTTATGGACAGAAGCAGTGTAGAGGAATACGTCAGAACCAGATTGTTTGAGCTTAGGGATTTAAAATACCGGGAATTTCACAGTAAGCTCATGCCCACCGTGGACCCTGAGCTGATAATCGGAGTGCGGACGCCGAAGCTTCGGAATTTTGCAAAGGAATTTGGAAAAATGCCGGAGGCAGAGGAGTTTCTGAAAATCCTGCCCCACAAGTATTATGAAGAAAATAATCTGCATGGATTTCTGGTGGAGGCCATAAAGGATTATGGGGAGTGTGTTACAGCGGTGAACACATTTTTACCCTATGTGGATAATTGGGCAACCTGTGATTTGATGCGGCCAAAGGTGTTTAAAAAGCATTTGCCGAAACTTTTGGAGGAGATCCGGCGGTGGATAGAGACGGATGAGACCTACACGATTCGGTTTGGCATTGAGATGCTGATGACCTTTTACCTGGATGAGCAGTTTGACATTGCGTATCCGGAGCTTGTGGCCGGGGTGTACTCGGAAGAATATTATGTAAACATGATGATTGCCTGGTATTTTGCAACGGCGCTGGCCAAGCAGTATGAAGCGGTCCTTCCCTACATAGAAAAGCAGCGGCTGGAGAGATGGACCCACAATAAGGCCATTCAGAAGGCCATTGAGAGCTACCGGATTAGCCCGGAGCAGAAGGCGTATCTTAGGACGTTGAAAGTGAAACAGAGCTGATATTACCCTCCAGACGTGTTTTAAAGTCTGGAGGGATTTTTTCTGTCATAAATGCTACTTCCCTTCATATACATAGATAAAGTAAACAGGCAGTAGAGAACTACAGACATCCATAAAGCTGTAAAACCGGACAAGAGGGGAAGGAGCAGGCCATGGAAGCCATATACAATATTTTTCCCATACACCTCAGGGATTTTATCAAGGAAAGCTTTTGCCAGTCGGACCGACCAGAAGAAATCCGGATGCGGATTGGACAGCCTGTTTTGCTGGATACGGGCAGCCGGGAGCTGTTCTGGAACAAACAGGCGGGACGTCTTACCACGTCCATAGATGGCGCTTACAGGGCTACAGAGCAGGATTTAAAGGACCTGGTGCTGTACATGAGCAATTACTCCCTGTACGCCTTTGAGGAGGAGCTTCGGGGGGGATTTCTGACCATTCAGGGTGGCCACAGAATTGGCATTGCCGGAAAGACGGTCTGTGAGGGAGGAAGGATTCGCACAATCAGGCAGATTTCTTTTTTGAATATCCGGATTGCGGGAGAGCACAAGGGCTGTGCAGATAAGGTACTTCCCTTTATCCGACGTGAAAGCGGCATTTACAACACTCTGATTCTTTCTCCTCCCGGTATGGGGAAAACGACTATGCTAAGGGATTGCATTCGGCAGCTTTCCAGGGGGAGCAGTCACCATCCGGGACTGAAGGTGGGAGTGGTGGACGAGCGCAGTGAAATTGCCGCCTGCTACCTGGGACAGCCACAGAATGATTTGGGGCCCAGAACGGATGTGATGGACGCATGCCCCAAGTCGGAG
>CAPNGW010000285.1 GCA_948665105.1 uncultured Lachnospiraceae bacterium | reverse complement strand
TGGGGGCGGCGGTGGGTCTTTTAAGCCTCAACCAGTCTGCAGCCACCTCCGTCACTGTGCCGGTGATGATGATTTTTTCCTTTCTGCCCATGCTGGCCATGTTCAACGATACCGTGGCTGGAATGGCAAGGCTCACCTACACCGGTCAGATTCACCTTCTGATATCCCAAAGCCTTAAGGGCGGTGACGCTGTAGAGTTTTTCCTGGTAATGGGGGTAAACGGGCTGGCGGCGGCAGTGGTGTTTTTGGTGGCATATCGAAAGAACTCTTTTTTTCACATTCAATTCAAATAAAAAATTTATCTTTGGAACGCAGGTGGAACACCGAAGGTATGATTTTGGAACAGCGCACCCGTATAATGATGGTAACGAGCAGACGAAAACTGCTTGAAAAATCATTTTGGAGGCATTTTATTATGTATTTTGACGCTATTGCAAAAATCGTTTCGGAACGCACAGGCTGTGATGTTGCTTCGGTAAAGCCGGAGAGCAGGTTTTCTGAGCTTGGTATCGATTCTCTCGATACCGTAGAGCTTCTCATGAATCTCGAAGACGAAATCGGCATTGAAATTGAGCTTGATCAGAAGGTGGAGACCATTGACGATCTGGATAAGTTTATCCAGAGCAAGAAGGCTTAACGGTATGATTAAGACAGCAATAAGTGAAATGCTGGGTATCCAATACCCGGTGCTTCAAGGCGGTATGGCTTGGATTGCTGACGGTAAATTGGCCGCTGCCGTGTCAGACGGCGGCGGTCTTGGCATTATTGCGGCGGGAAACGCCCCCGGTGATTATGTCAGAAATCAGATTCAAATTGCCAGAAGGATTACGAATCAAGCCATTGGTGTAAATATTATGCTGCTTAGTCCTTTTGCGAAAGAGGTAGCAAAAGTCGTTATAGAAGAAAAGGTTGAGGTTGTAACCACGGGAGCCGGTAACCCTTCCAAATATATGAAGGATTGGCTTGCCGCAGGCATTAAGGTCATTCCTGTGGTGGCCTCTGTTGCTATGGCAAAGCTGATGACACGTCTGGGCGCCTCGGCATTGATTGCGGAGGGCGGAGAAAGCGGCGGTCATGTGGGTGAGCTTACAACTATGGTACTTGTTCCCCAAATCTGTGATGCAACTACTTTGCCGGTGATTGCAGCAGGCGGTATTGCAGACGGAAGAGGTGTTGCAGCAGCCTTTATGCTGGGAGCGCAAGGTGTTCAGATGGGCACCCGTTTTTTGAGTGCCAGGGAATGTACCATTCATCCTACATACAAAGAAAAGATTATCAAAGCCACGGACCTTTGCACCATGGTTACGGGCAAACGCTTAGGTCATCCCGTCAGAAGTCTCCGCACACAGTTTGCAAGAGAGTATTCCAAGGCGGAATACGGTGGTATGCCGGATGAGGAGCTGGAAGCCCTTGCAGTCGGAGCTTTACGGCTTGCTGTTTTGGAAGGCGATGACAAAAAGGGATGTTTCCTTTCCGGCCAGATTGCTTCTATGGTAAAGAAAGAGCAGCCTGCCGCAGAAATTGTCAAGGAGGTTATGGAGGAAGCAGAGCCTGTCCTCCGTGGGGCGTCACAATGGGTAAAATAGCATTTGTTTTTTCAGGTCAGGGCGACCAATATCCCGGAATGGGAAAGGAGCTTGTCGAAAAGTACCCCATCGCTGCACAGATATATGAGCTGTGCGATGGATTACGTCCCGGCACTTTAGCTCAGTGCTTTGAAGGCACCCAGGAAGAATTAAAGGAAACGAAAAACACACAGCCCTGCCTGTTTGCCATGGAGCTGGCGGCAGCATCGGTACTTTTGGAAAAAGGCATTCATCCCCATGCCGTGGCAGGCTTCTCCTTAGGTGAAGTGGTGGCTGCCACCGTCAGCGGAATCTTTGATTATGAAACCGGCTTCCGACTGGTGCTAAGGCGTGGGGAGCTGATGCAGTATGAAGCGGAAAAGCTTGATACATCAATGGCAGCTGTGGTAAAGCTGACACCGGATGAGGTACAGGAAATATGCCAACAGTATTCGGATGTGTATCCCGTAAACTTTAACTGTCCCGGTCAAATTACCGTTTCCGGCCTTTCCTCAAAAATGCCGGACTTCTTTAAAGATGTCAAGGCAAAAGGTGGCAGAGCAATCCCCCTGAAGGTAAAGGGTGCCTTTCATTCTCCCTTTATGAGCGGGGCGGCAGATGCCTTTAAAAAGGAACTGGCAAAGGTGACAATCAGGGAAGGATGCGTGACACTTTATTCCGATGTAACGGCTGAGCCTTATACGGACCATGTGGCAGAGCTGCTTTCGAAACAGATTTGCAGTCCTGTGCAGTGGGAAAGGCTTGTCCGCAACATGATTGCCCAGGGTGTAGATACCTTTATTGAGATTGGGCCCGGCAAAACACTTACCAATATGATTAAGAAAATCAGCCCGGATATCAGGGCGTTAAATGTGAGTGAATATTTGGAGGAGGTGGAAGTATGTTAGGAGGAAAAACAGCAGTTATAACCGGCGGTTCCCGTGGAATCGGTGAGGCAGTGGCATATAAGCTGGCTTCTCACAGCGCCAATATCGCTGTGATTTATGCCTCCAATGCATCCGCCGCGGAACATGTATGCAGTAAATGTATACAGGAGTACGGCGTGAAATCAAGAGCATATCAGTGCGATGTTTCGGATTTTTCTTCTGTGAAGGATACCGTGGCCAAAATCAGGAGCGATTTTGGAACGGCACATATCCTTATAAACAATGCAGGTATTACCCGTGACGGTCTGATTCCCATGATGAAGGAAGAAGATTTCGACTCTGTCATGGACACCAACTTAAAGGGCGCCTTCAATATGATTCGCCATATGGCAGGCTTATTTATCCGCAATCGTGAGGGCTGTATCATTAATATGACCTCTGTGGCAGGACTTATGGGCAATGGGGGACAGTGCAATTATTCGGCGGCGAAAGCAGGCCTGATTGGTCTTACGAAATCCGTTGCCAAGGAGCTGGCTTCCAAAGGAGTCCGCTGTAACGCAGTGGCTCCCGGCTTTATCGCAACGGATATGACAAGAAATCAGACAGACAATCCCCTTCTTAAGATGATCCCCTTGGGATTCATGGGAGAAACGGATGATGTGGCAGAAGCAGTGGCCTACCTTGTACTTGCAAAATATGTGACCGGTGAAGTCCTCCGCGTGGACGGCGGAATCGCTATGTAGGAGAAAAATTATGAGTGAAAATAGAAGAGTTGTTGTTACAGGGCTGGGTGCAATTACCCCTTTGGGTAACAATGTGGCAGAAACCTGGGAAGGTATTAAAAACGGCAGAAACGGAATTGGCCCCATTACGCTTTTTGATACGGAAAAATTTAAGGCAAAGCTGGGAGCCCAGGTGAAGGGCTTTGATCCCAAGGAATATTTAGAGGTCAACGATATTCTCCGCACCGACCGCTATGTACAGTTTGCTGTTTCCGCCGCCCAGCAGGCGGCGAAGGAAAGCGGTGTGGAAGGAACCCTAAAGCCGGAGCGCTTTGCTGTCCTTTTCGGCACAGGTATCGGCGGTATCGGTACCTTTGAAAATGAGCATACCAAACTCATGGAAAGGGGGCCGCGCCGGGTATCTTCCCTGTTTGTGCCCATGATGATCGCCAATATGGCGTCAGGTATGATTGCCATCCGCCATGACTGTC
>CAPNGW010000284.1 GCA_948665105.1 uncultured Lachnospiraceae bacterium | reverse complement strand
TTCTCCCAGGGCAGTAATCATTAGAACCGGGGTGGCAATACCGGCCTTCCGGGCCTTCTTAAGAACCAGAAGCCCGTTCATGGTGGGAAGCATCCTATCTAAAAGCACCAGGTCGTAAGCATCCTGCACAAACAAGTCCAGCCCATCCCGGCCATCGTGGCATACCTCCACCTGATGGTGCTCCTTTTCCAGCTGGAATCTTAAGGTTTCACAGAGTCTTTTATCATCCTCAATCAGTAAAATCCGCATGTCAGCCTCCTCTGTCAATGTAATGATATTTTTCACAGGTACCTTTTGGGCTTGGGGTGTCAAAAGGGGCTTTTAAAGATTGCTGTTGGCAAATTGCACAGACTGCGTTTTTCTTTGCTCCGGGTTTCGAAGCTAAGAGCTTCTAAAATGTTCCTGCCAACCATATCGGTTACGGACGCAACCGCCCTCAATGAGCCATCCAAGGCTCAAATCGGGCTTTCGCCGGCATCCGTGCCGTCGCATTGCTGAGACTATCTGGAACATTAAGAAGTTCTAAGCTTCTCCACAGTCGCAAATCAAAAATGCAGTTTGTGCAATTTGCCAATCCCATTTTTGGATAGCCCCTTTTGACACCCCAAGCCTTTTGAAGACACCGTGATTTTACTATCAGTATAACCACCGCTATAACAAGAACAATATCATAAAATTCTTAAAATAATCTTTAAAGAACAGAAAAAATTAAAGACTGTTTTCAAGAAAAATTAAAGACACGGCTGGTATGATAAGAGAGAAATAAAAAATCGGAGCATTTTTCCAGCATGCCCCAGGCAGCATTTTCCAAAAGCTCCGGGAAAAAGGGCATGAATCTGAAATTTAGGGAGAACTGCCGGAAAGGAGAAACATATGAAGAAACGAAACAGGGTGGCGGGATTGGTGTTAGCTGTAATCTTGGCCATTACCAGCCTGGCAGGCTGCAGTGATACGAAAGGAGACGTTGGGACAGGAGGAAGCGGCTCAGGCGGCTCAGGAACGGAGGGCAGTGCTGAAGGAGACGGAACAGAGGCCGGAATGTCAGGCGGCGGAAAAGGACGCTTTCTGGAAACAGAGGTGACACTGCCAGAGCAAATCGACAAGCTCACAACCATGAGAAAGCTTTCAGACGGCAGTATTTCGGCGGTGGGCTTTAACTCCAACAGCATGGCTTACTATATTATAAACACCACAGATTTGGGTGAAACCTGGGAAGTCACAGAGATTCAGGGAATGGAGCAGCTTTTTGTAAATAGTTCTGCCCTTGCCCCCGATGGCAGTGCGGCTCTTTTGGGCCACTATGGTGAGATGGATCTGGTATCCAGAGATGGTGCGGCCCAAAGCGCCTCACTGACACTTCCGCCCTATTCCGGGGGCGGGGATACCAAAAACCAGGTGCAGGAGGCGGCTTTTACGGAGGATGGGACACTGCTGGTTCTGGATATGGAAGGATTGCTGTATCAGGCAGACACCAAAACCGGAGAGCTGACAAAGCTTTCCACCAATATAGCAGAAAAAATCGACTACTTTGGCGTGGCAGGAAATCAGGTGGTGGCAGTTACCCCTTCCGGCGTTGTGGTGCTGGACAGCCAGACCGGTGCGGTAATGGAAGATGAAACCTTAAAGCAGGTGACCAACAGCCTTCAGGAAGGGTCTGCAGCTTCAGGTGCATATCCGGTGGTTTTTGCAAAAGGCGCTGAGGAGGGAAGCATTATTTATGTAAACCACAAAGGCCTTTTTTACCATCGGGACGGCGGTAGTGTCAGCGAACAGCTGATTAACGGGGAGCTGGTTTCCTTAGGCGACCAAAGCCTGGAATTCAAAAGCGTCCTTGCCATAGATGATGGTAATTATCTTCTGGCGGGAAGTGATTCCCTGTCCACTTCTCGGATTTATCGCTATACCTATGACCCGGAAGCGTCTGCGATGCCGGAGAAGCAGCTAAAGGTCTATGCCCTGGAGGATTCCTCGGTATTGCAGCAGGCCATTACATATTTCCAGAAGCAGAATCCGGATGTATTTGTGAAGAAAATTATCGGTCTGTCCGGTGGCGACGGAGTTACAGCGGAGGATGCCCTTTTAAGCTTAAGCACCGACATTATGGCCGGGAACGGGCCGGATGTGCTGGTGCTGGATGGAGTTCCGGTGGAAAGCTATATTGAAAAGGGAATCCTTATGGATATCAGTGAGCTGGTGAAGGAAGTGGAGAGCGCAGACGGCATGTTTGAAAATATCAAGGACGCCTACACCAGGGACGGCAAAATCTATGAAATGCCCGCCCGCTTTTATTTCTCGGCCATTGAGGGGGATGGGGCCGCCCTGTCTGCAGGAAGCAGCCTTTCTTCCATGGTGGATTATGTGAAAAAAGCCCGGGAAACAGATTCCCAGGCCCATGGGTTGCCGCCGAAAACGGCCTCCGGCCTTTTGTATGAGCTGTATTATGCCGCCAGCGCGGGCTTAGCCACAGAGGACGGCTCCATCTCAGAGGAAAAGCTTAAGGAATTTCTGACAGCGGCCAAGGGCCTGTATGACCTGGATACCTATCCCACAGACCAATATAATACCGAGGTGAAAAATTACAGTGTATGGTCCGGTGTACTTTATGGCTCCTTAAGCGGTTCCTCCCGGCTGGGCGATAAAACTATCTTTGATATCGGAACCGTAACGGATTTTGACCGGGTACAGAGCATATACGGCGCAGAAAAGCAGATGGGCGGAAGCTATCAGCCCTTCGGCGGGGAAAACGCATCCTTTGTGCCTTATGTATCTGTGGGAGTGGTATCCGACAGCCAGGCCGGGGAAATGGCCCGGGAGTTTGTAAAAGGGATTCTTGGAAAGGCCTGCCAGAGCGCAGCCAATGAGGGCTTTCCCGTGAACCGGGCGGCCTATGTGGAGAAGCAGGGCCAGCAGAAAGCCTATAGTATCGGATTCTCCAGCTCGGACGGTTCTGACGTCATCGGAATCGAACTAGAGCCTTTGACCCAGGAGCAAATCGACATTTTAACAAAGCAGCTGGAAGGGCTGAAGCAGCCGGTGCTCAACGATAGGGTCATCCAGGAGCTGATTATTGAGGAGGGCATCAAATGCCTGGAGGGTGGCCAGTCCGTGGAGGATACCGTGTCCACAATTATGCAGAAGGTGAAGCTGTATGTGTCGGAATAAATATACAGGATGGCTGTTTTTACTGCCGGGGTTTCTGGGGGTGTTGATTTTTTACCTGATTCCCTTTTTGGATGTTTTGCGGCGTTCCTTTACCCAGGCGGTAGGCGGAAAATTCGTGGGACTTTCCAATTATAAGACAGTCTTAACCAACCAGGCCTTCTTGCTGGCGGCAGGCAATACCATACGGTTTGCCGCCGTGTGCCTGCCCCTTTTATTGGTGCTCTCTCTGGGGATTGCCGTACTGCTTCAGAAGGTGGAGAAGGCTGCGGGATTTTTAAAGGGCGCTTATCTTGTGCCCCTGGCAATTCCGGCAGCCAGCATCGTACTCTTGTGGAAGCTGATTTTTGATAAGCAGGGGATGCTAAACGGAGCGTTGGCATCCCTGGGGGGCTTAGGCCTTGATTGGATGAACACCGGGGCCTCCTTTGGTGTACTGGTGTTCAGCTACATCTGGAAAAACCTTGGCTATGACGTGGTGCTGTGGATTGCGGGGCTGTCCATGGTGCCCCAGCAGACCTATGAGGC
>CAPNGW010000283.1 GCA_948665105.1 uncultured Lachnospiraceae bacterium | reverse complement strand
GGAGGCCATGGCAGCCCACCAGGTGGGAATGAATATCATGAGCCTGTCCTTTGCCTTCGGCGACGGTCTGCAATCCAGCGCGGTGGCTCTGATTGGGCGCAGCCTGGGTGAGAAAAATGAAGAGAAGGCCAAGCAATATGGCGGGGCATGTCAGCGCATTGGTGGGATAATCTCCATCTGTCTGTCACTTCTGTATCTTCTGGGAGCAAGGTTCTTATACAGCCTGTTTTTTAAGGAGGAGCATATTGTAGAAATTGGCGTTGGCATCATGTATGTGATTATTTTCATCGTGATTTTCCAGGTGCGTCAGGTCATCTACATGGGGTGCTTGAGAGGAGCCGGGGATACCTTCTATACGGCGCTGGCCTCCACCATCTGCGTTACAGTCATCCGTACCGCCGGCTCCTATGTATTCGGATATCTTTTGGGCTTTGGCATTATCGGCATCTGGGCTGGAATTCTGGCGGACCAGATTGCCCGGTTCCTGTTTGCGTCCATTCGCTTCCGAATGGGAAAATGGACGAAGATTCGGATATAAGAGCAGTTACAGCTCATACAGGGCAGAATATTTCTCCGTCAGATATGCAATGTAATAATCCGGGTTAAAGGCTTCCCCGGTCATTTCCATAAGCAGCTCCTGGGTATTCTTACATTTGCCGAATCGGTGAATATGCTCCTTCAAATACTCCCGGATGGGCATGAGGTTCCCCTCCTTCAGGTGCTTTTTCACAGGCATCACCGTCTCCAGATGGTGATAAATCTGTGCCGCGATGGCGCTTCCCAAAGCGTAAGAGGGGAAGTAGCCAAAATCGCCGCCGGACCAGTGCATATCCTGCAAAATGCCCTCGGTATCGTTTGCGGGGGTAAGACTTAAGTATTCCTGATACTTCTGGTTCCACAGGGCCGGAAGCTCATCAACACTCACATTTCCCTGGAAAATCATTTTTTCAATCTCATATCGAATCATTACGTGGAAGGAGTAGGTCAACTCATCCGCCTCCGTCCGAATCAGGCTGGGGCTGGCGTGGTTGATGGCCTTGTAAAATTCCTCCGGCGTAACCCTGTGTAACTGCTCCGGAAAAGCCTCCTGAAGCTTGCAGTATATCGGCTCCCAGAATTCCAGACTGCGTCCCAGATTATTTTCGTACAGCCGGGACTGGGATTCGTGCATACCCATGGAGGTGCCTCCGCCCACCGGGGTCATGGTGATGTCGTCCGCCACACCCATCTCGTAAAGCGCGTGCCCACCCTCGTGAATCACAGAAAATATGGCAGAATCCAGCTGATGCTGATGGTAGTGGTTGGTGATGCGCACGTCGTGGTTGTGAAGCTCCGTGGTAAAGGGATGCTCACTCTCGGCTATAACGCCCCGGTTGAAATCAAACCCGATATGCTCTGCCAGAAAACGGCAGAATTTTTTCTGTGTCTCCACATCATAGGACTGGTGGAGGCATTCTGTGGAAATAAAGTTGGATTTCTCGCTGATCTTATGCACCAGGGGAACTAAAGCGGTGCGGAGCTTTGCAAAGAAATCATCGATGATTTCCATGTTGAAGCCTTCTTCAAACTTATTCAGCAGTACGTCGTAGAGCTCCTGGCCCTCCTTCTGATTGTAGGAGGCAAATTTCTTTGCGTATGTAATAATTTCCTGAAGCACCGGAGCGTAGGAAGCAAAGTCGTTTTCCTGCTTGGCCTTGCTCCAGACAGGATAGGCTCTGGATACGAGGGCGCTGAAGGCGGAAAATTCTTCCGGCGGGATGTTTTGAAGCTCTTTAAAATCCTTATTTAGATTCTTCACGATGGCCTTTTCCTGGAAGGTCAGCTTCTCCTGCTCGGCCTCGGTGGATAAGTCCTTAAGAAGCGCCTTTACCTCATCGTTGATTAAGGTGCTATACATTTCCCCGGACAGGATTTCGATGGCTCTGGAAGTATTGCCGATGGCATCCCTGGGTGCCCCGGTGCTGTTGTCCCATCCAAAGAGGGTAAAGGCCGCCGAGAGGGCATAGGATTTATCCAGGTAAGGTTGTAAGCGGTTGAATAATTCACTCATGTAGGTATCCTCCTGAAAATTAATATGATGACAGGTAGGAGCATGTGAATGCTCACCGGTCAACTGGTTTATAGCTATAAGTATACCAATTCCGTGGGAATTTGTAAATCGGAGTTGATTGTTTTGCTGGCCCTCCTTTTTCTAATCCCAGGATTTCCCGTCCATGACGGGTTAACAGAAGCACCCTGCATCGTCATACTGTATGATAATGCAGGGTGCTTTTCAAAAAGTTAATTTTTAAATTCAAGTCAGCCTAGCTTTTCTTATAGCCGCACTTGGGGCAAACGCCTTTTTCGTTGAGTTCAATTCCGCACCAGGGGCAACGCTCTACGTTCTTCTTGGGCTCATATTCTTCGGTGGCGCCGTTAACACCGCTGGTGAAAGTAATCTTCGCAATATTCAGCTTGTCTTTCAACAGGTCGTATACAATCTTAATCATGCCTTCCACAGTCATGGTCTCTTTGGTGACAACCAGACGGCACTCCGGGTATGCGGTTGCAAGCTCGGTCTTGAAGGCGGGGCCTTTCTGCTTGTTGGTGGGTGCGCCGTCCTTAATGCCCTGCTCCTGGTAAACCTGAAGGATTGCCGGAAGCAGAGGATCGTCTTCTCTTAAAACCAGAGCATGGTCAAAATTCTGCAAAACTTCCCAGGCGGTCTTCTTAATCTCATTGCAGGGAAAAACCATGTTGACGCCGTTTTCGATGGTATCTTCCACTTCAATGGTGAGGATTCCGGTGTGTCCATGTAAATACTGGGCTTCCCCCTTGAATCCGTAGAATCTGTGTGCGTATTGCAGGTCCAGTGTTGTAAAGCTTCTCATAATTCATTCTCCTTGTTGTATATTTATTTGCGGGATATTTTCATGCTCCCGCATGAGCATTTGATGACATATCACGGGATGCGAGGTTATCATGTGAATCCTTATGGCATTTTGGACAAATCCCTTTGAAAAGGATACTATGGCCTGTAAACTGAAATCCGTGAGTATCCCTGATCTTTTTCTCCAAATCAAAGATATAGTCCATGTCCACATCAAAGACCTGGCCGCACTGCTCACATGTTATGTGATAATGCTCCCGACTCCGATGCTCAAAGCGGTCCGGGCCGTCCGGAATCTCTATTTTGAGTATCTGACCCGTTTCTGCCAGTCGGTTTAAGTTCCGGTATACGGTTCCCCGGCTGATGGTGGGGTGCTCCTTTACAATGGCGTCGTAAATCTCATCCGCTGTGGAGTGGCCCACAAGCTTATTCACGGCCTCCAAAACCAAAGAGCATTGAATGGTATTTCGCTTAATCATAATAACATCAATCCTTATTGATATTTTATATTAATAAGGATTATATATCAATAAATAAAATCTGTCAATAAAATTTTGAAAAATGATACACAGCAATTGTTTTCCCGCTGTATGTACTAAAGCGAGAATATGCCTGGACTTTTAAAAGATACGGATTTTTTGCTGGACAAACAGAAAAAAGTATGGTAATATAGTTCAAGTGAAAAGCACAATAAACGGATTGTGCTTTTCCTGTGAATGGCGATGCGTGGCTCAGCTTGGTAGAGCGCTGCGTTCGGGACGCAGAGGTCGCAGGTTCGAATCCTGTCGCATCGACTAAAAAGGTGGATACCGAAGGTGTTCACCT
>CAPNGW010000282.1:1983-3705 GCA_948665105.1 uncultured Lachnospiraceae bacterium | reverse complement strand
CCAACGGCGGCATCTGTCTTAAACTGTGCGTCCCAAAAGGACGGCGGCAGGGCCGGGACAAATCCCTGGCTGATGACATGGAATCTGGAAAGCCTCCTGTACAGCGGGTACGGTCTGGGCCTGACGCTCATTGCTCTTCTTTTGCTGGTGTTGAGCTTGTGCAGGAAAAAGTCAAGGCTTCTGGCAGGGGGAATTTTGTTTTCACTGGTGTGTGGGGTGGTTCCCCTGGTGCTGAATGGATTTTTGTATAACCGTCCCAAAATTTTAATGCCCTTTCTGCCCCTGGTGCTGTTTTTGTGCATGGAAACACTGGCTGAGCTCTGGGCCGCACGGCGACGGGTGCCTGTCTGGGTTCTGCTTCCTACGGTATGGGTGGCTTATTTGCAATACGAAGCTCATGGGATTTTCTGGGTGTGGGTGGATTTGACGCTGGTGCTGGTACTGTTTTCGGTGCTGCAGTGGCGCTGGTGGCAGATGCGGAGGGCTGCAAAGCCCAAAGAGGGGATGCAGTCTGCGGTTTTTGCTGTGGCACTGGCTGTGATGTGCGGTTTGGTTTTCTTTTTTGCTGTTGTGCTTCATCAAGAGGAGGATTATATCCTCAGGGAAAATGCTGTAACCAGCAGATTTTCAGAGAAGGAGCGGGCAGATTTTTACAAGGAGGAATCTTACCGCTTTGATACCTTCCTAAGCCCCTACAACACGGCAAACCGATTGATGGCTTACGGGGCAGGCAGAACCACCATGTATACCTCCACCACCAACCCCGGCTACAGTGATTTTTTCTACGATGAAATCCGAACTCCCATGGGGAACAATAACCGGGTGGGGCTATACAGCAGGGCTAATCCCTTCCTCCTGTATCTCATGGGCGTCCGATATCTGGAAGCTACAGAGCATACGCTTCCGGTGGACTATGAAATTCGCTCCCAAAGGGGGACGGGGGTTTTGGCGGAGCGGGAGGATGTTCTGCCCCTGTGTTACGGAAGTGTGGACCTGCTCTCCCGGCAGGCCTATGAAAAGCTGGATTTCCCGGAAAATCTGGAGGCCCTCACCTCTGTCAGCGTGGTGGAGGAGAGCCAGGATACGAATGGGACAGAGGACCGCTTTTCCTCTCATTTTGAGGAACTTAAGTCTAAGGAGGGTGTGGATTATGAAGTGAAGCCCATTTCCCAACAGGAATTTACAGTGATTCCCAAAGAGCCCGTGAAGAATCGAATCCTGGCGGTTAGCCTTGGGGTCCACCCCAAATCCCGAAAGGCGGTGACCATCACCGTCAACGGAATCACCAATAAATTGTCGGGAGCCTCGGCACCCTATCCCAACCACAACGAAACCTTTACCTGGTTTTTCTCCTCCCCGGAGCCAATCACGGAATTCAAAGTGAAGGTCAGCGGAGCCTGTGAAACAGATAATCTGCATATTTACAGCCTGGATGCAGCATATCTGGGAGGACGCTCCATCGTGCCTTTTCGGGAGGAATCCTCTAAAATGGGGCAGACAGAAATCGTGAGCGGAACCATCGTCATGCCCTCAGAGGGCTACCTGATTACCTCCTATCCCATGCAGGCCGGCTACCGGGCATACGTGGATGGGAAGCCGGTTGCCGTGGAGACGGTAAACCAGGCCTTTGTGGGACTGCCACTGCCTCCGGGATTACATGAGGTACAGCTATGCTATGAGCCACCGCTTCAGAAGGCCGGAATGGCCGTATCGGTTGTGGGA
>CAPNGW010000282.1:0-1973 GCA_948665105.1 uncultured Lachnospiraceae bacterium | reverse complement strand
CAGGTAGCTCCTGGGAGGAAGGAAGGCCGAATGCGTGTGCAGGGCTTAAGGACAGCGTGTGCCGGGTGCAGAGAGCTGCTGGCCTACGGTGTGGGTGGAGTGCTTACCACCCTGGTGAACTATATCATCTACTTTGGCCTTCAGGCAGTTAAGACGGATTACCTTTTGGCCAATGCGCTGGCCTGGGCCGGTGCGGTAATATTTTCCTACATCATAAACCGCAGCTGGGTCTTTAACTCCAAGGGCAGCTATACAAAAGAATTTCTGACATTTACAGGCCTTCGACTGGTGACACTGGGCGCAGAAAGCCTGCTTTTGTATCTGGCTGTGGAACAGCTGGGGCTGTTATCCTCCGTTTCCAAGATAGTGGTGAGCATTGTCACCGTGGTTGGAAACTATGTAATTTGTCAAAAGCATATTTTCAGAAAAACCAAGAATAAGCCGATGGGGCTTCCCATAAATCAAAGCAGCCAGCAGGAAGGAGAACCCACATGAATAAACTGACAATCATTGTACCCTGTTATAACGAGGAGGAGGCATTACCGGTCTTTTATCAGGAGATAAAAAAGGTTCTTAATGAGATGCCCCAGGTGGAACCGGAGCTTCTGTTCATAGATGACGGCAGCCGTGACAATACGCTTAGGGTGCTTAGGACGCTTAAGGCCTGCGACCGGCAGTGCCGCTACATCGCATTTTCCAGAAATTTCGGTAAGGAGGCCGCCATGTACGCGGGACTGGAATCCGCCACCGGCGATTACTGTGTGATAATGGATGCGGACCTGCAGCATCCCCCGGCGCTCCTCCCGGAAATGTACCGGGCGGTACATGAGGAGGGCTTTGACTGCTGTGCAGGATTTCGCAAGAACCGGAAAGGGGAGGGGGCCCTTCGCAGCCTGCTGTCCAAGGCCTTTTACAAAGTGATTCAGAAATTGAGCCACATGCAGATGGAGGACGGAGCCGGGGATTTCCGTATGATGAGCCGCAAAATGGTGGAGTCCATTCTGGCTTTAAAGGAGTATAACCGCTACATGAAGGGGATTTTCTCCTTTGTGGGCTTTGACACCAAGTGGATTCCCTTTGAAAATGTGGAGCGTGCCGCAGGCACCACCAAATGGAGCTTCAAGAGCCTGTTTGGCTACGCCTTAAACGGAATCTTTTCCTTCTCCACCACGCCCATAACCATTGCCGGGGCGGTGGGTCTGGTGCTCTTTGTGCTGTCCATGGTGTATGGGGTTGGAACGGGCATCAGTACCTTAATTTTCGGGAACAAGGTCAGCGGCTACACCACCATTGTATGCCTGATTCTGTTCTTAAACGGAATTCAGCTTCTGGTGATTTCCGTGCTGGGAGAGTACATATCAAAAAGCTATATGGAAAGCAAGGGAAGACCCATTTACATCGTCAAGGAAACCGGTTGACAGTGGAGACTTTAGAATGGTAAAATGCTATACAATAGAATCCACACTTTGCTGGGATTCTATTGTCATGAATAATTAAATTTAACAGAAAGAAGGATGCGCTTATGAGCGAAAAGACCATTCCCTACAAAATATATCTGGAAGAGCATGAGATGCCCCGGCAGTGGTACAATGTCCGGGCGGATATGAAGAACAAGCCCGAGCCCCTGTTAAATCCAAAGACCTTTGAGCCTATGACGGCAAAGGAGCTGGAGGCCGTATTCTGTAAGGAACTGGTGAAGCAGGAGCTTGATGATGCCAATCCTTATATAGATATCCCTGAGGAAATCTGTAATTTTTACAAGATGTACCGTCCCTCTCCCTTGGTTCGGGCCTATTGCCTGGAGGAAAAGCTAAAGACCCCGGCCAAAATTTATTACAAATTTGAGGGAAATAATACCAGCGGCAGCCACAAGCTCAATTCCGCCATCGCCCAGGCCTATTATGCCAAAAAGCAGGGCCTTAAGGGCGTTACCACAGAGACAGGGGCTGGGCAGTGGGGAACAGCTCTTTCCA
>CAPNGW010000281.1 GCA_948665105.1 uncultured Lachnospiraceae bacterium | reverse complement strand
CGGAGACGCTCTCTCCGTCGGCAGAAGCCTCCGCTGGCTCCCCGGAGACGCTCTCATCATAGATAACAGCCTCCTCGGAGACACTTTCTCCGTCGGCAGTAGCCTCCGCAGCCTTTGCGGCATATGCCCACAAGTCCGCTCTCACTGTTGTGGACACAATACTCACCGCCAGTATAAACGTGGCAATTTTCTTTAATTTTGTAAGTGCTTTTTTCCTCATTTCCCTTTCCTCCCCAGTACTTTTCCCGTCTTTCTTCTCTTTGTTAAAAAAAAGTCAAAATATCGCATATTTTTACATTAATTGGAAAAATAGGTAAAATATACACATTATAATTAAAATATAAAATCTTTTTTATGAATTGTCAATACTATGTTTTTCGTATTATTTAAAAATTTATTCTGTGCTGGTATTACCTGCCAAAGGCCCAAAGCAGAAGCCACCGCGTGCCATAATTTTTTTATTTTTCTCTTATTTGGCAGTGTAGAAATCAACCTCTTCTTCCGATATAATAGATATAATTAGATTTAAAATGCCCCGACATATATCCGCAGGTAAGATTCAGCAAGAAAGGAGGGGGGCATGATGGCCGCGATTGACAACGCTTATACCTATTATCTGACAACTTATGGGAACCAGGCCAGCACCAGATATGGTGCACACAAAAAAAGTGAACTTAGAGACATCTATCAGAAAATCGTTAAGGTAAATAAGGAAGCCCCTCTGTACAAGTTGAAATCTTCCGACGAGGTTGTCCGGTTTGCCATTGATATTAAGGAAGGCGCTCAGCACGTTAGAAACGTGATAGCGTCTATTTCCGGTTCTGACGATATCATGAAAGCTCTCCAGAAGAAAACCGCAGTATCCTCCCAGGAGGATGTTGTGAAAGCCCGCTATGTAGGCCACAATGAAGTGACTGAGGATATGGAGGGCTTCGATATTGAGGTTCAGACACTGGCTAAGCCACAGGTTAATATGGGCAATTTTTTAAAGAGCAGCCAGCGGGACTTACCCGTAGACAACTACTCCTTCGATTTGTCCACACCCTACTCCGGCTATGAATTCCAGTTCAGTGTAAATCCGGAGGATACCAACTACAGTATTCAGAATAAGCTGGCCGGACTGATTTCCAATGCCGGCATCGGACTTGTGGCCACCGTAACAGAAGATGAGGGCGGCTTAAGCGCCCTTCGCATTGAATCTCTCTATACCGGTCTTCGGGAGGGTGAAGACTTTATATTCCGCATTCAGGCAGGCGGCAGCACCAATTCCGCAGGTGCTTTGGACATCCTGGGAATTGAAGAGGTAAGCCAGGAAGCGCAAAACTCCACCTTTTTATTGAACGGAAACGCCCACGCTTCCTATTCCAATATTTTTTCGATAAATGACACCTTTGAACTGCAGCTTCTTGATGTAAGCCCGAAGGATGAGCCCGCTGTCATCAGCTTTAAGCCCAATACCCAGGCCGTCCTTGAGAATATACAGGGGCTGGCGGATGCTTACAATTCCGTCCTGAGCACCGCGGAGAAATATTCTGATACCCAGAATCAAAGCCAGAAGCTTAAGTTCCAGTTGGGCCGTGCCGCCGAGCACTACCGGGATGCTCTGTCCGCCATAGGACTTACCCCGGATGAGGGCGGATTTCTGTCCGTGGATTCCAATGTTCTCACGGAAAGCATTGAGTCGGAGCATCCTTCCCAGAAGCTTTCCGTGTTAAACGACTTTAAGAAGGCCCTGGATGAGAGGGCCTCCGTTGCGGCATTAGACCCCATTGCCTATGTGGACAAGGTGATTGTGGCCTATAAAAATCCGGGGCAGAATTTTATATCGCCCTATGCAAGTTCGTTGTATTCGGGGATGTTGCTGGACTGGCGGTGCTGAGGCTAAAGTGTTACCCCTACTGCTCCATCTGCCGGCTCAAAAACCCGGCTGCCACCATGGCCAGCTTCAGCTCCGTGTCCCCCATTTTCTCCCTCTCGTCCTTCTGGTAGAGAATTACCGAGCCAATGGCATCCCCCTCACAGATAATGGTGCTGATGGCCTGGGCCAGATGCTCCTCCTTATCATCCAGGGTTACTTTCAGGAAGGATTTCTCATCCTTCCCCGCCAGAAATGTCTCCCGATCCTCAATAGCCGTCTCCAGCTGCTTGCTGATGGGCTTTCCTTCAAAGTCCTTCTTGCCGCCTCCGGCCGCTGCAATCACGTGGTCACGGTCCGTGATGCAGACCAGACAGCCGCTGGTCTGTGCCAAAGCCTCTGCGTACTGGCCGGCAAACTGCCCCAGTTCTCCAATGGGGGAATACTTTTTCAAAATAATCTCCCCCTCCCGGTCTGTGAATATTTCCAGAGGGTCTCCCTCACGAATGCGTAATGTCCTGCGAATTTCCTTTGGTACGACTACACGGCCCAAATCATCTATCCGGCGTACAATTCCTGTTGCTTTCATATGCTGATATCTCCTCCATAATACAAATTTTCCAGTCTTATCTTACGGTTCCCTCGGGTTTTTTAAGGGATGACTTTGTGTTTCTAGTATTTGTAAATGTTGGATTATTATGCATGGAACAGCGTTGGGAAAATACATTAAATTATAGTCAGATTTTAGATTCCAACGTCAACTATATCCATCTCTTATCACAGGCGCTTAAGCATCCGCCGGGCTGTCAATATCCAAAAGTTCTTCCCCAGGTACCTGTACCTTAAGCACCTCCTTCGGATAGCGTTTGAGAATTCGGGAGCCTCCCTTATCCCCGGTGAGAGACATAAGCTCCTCCTCATAGACAGCAGAAAAAATAACCGGATTTCCCGGCCTCGTGCCATCGGTGAGGCAAGCCATGGTTTTGTCACTTTTGAAAAATTCTTCCGTCAGGCGCACAATGCTCTCCGCCCGCAGCCATGGCTGGTCCGCCACCGCAAAGAGATACGCATCCGGGCTTTGGACGGGCTTTGGTGAATCAGGACTGTTCCTGTCAGGCTCTCCCCGGGAATGGTCTTTTCCCCTCCCGGCCTCCTGGATGCCAAGACGGATGGAGGCTGTAATCCCTTCCTGGCTATTGGGATTATAGACGGATACGCCCCCCATCTCCCTTGCCGTTTTCAGTATCTCCTCATACTGGCTTACTACAATCACCCGGACCTCCAATTCCTCTGAGGCTTCGTGAACGATGCTGTCTGGCTCCTCTCTGTCATCTGCAAGGCTTGGCATTTCAAGGCCCTGCTCTCCATTCAGCAGCTTCGCCGCCTCCGTCAAAGCCAAAAGCCCGTGACAGTACAGGGGCTTACCGTCAACAGCTTCCAGCAGCTTATTGGAGCCATACCGCACGCCAAAGCCGGAAGCCATATAGATAAAGGCAATCCGTTTCTTTGCGTTTCTTTCCTTCCAGTACAAAATATTTTCTTCACCCTTCATGGAAACAATCATGCCCTTCCGGTTTACCTTACACAAAATCCGCTCTGCTGCCTGACACTTGGCGGCAGTATCTGCCTGATTCATGCAATAGTAAAAATCCGCCCGGGGAAATTGCTGTGTCAGGGGCTTCCCATATCCTTCTTCCAAAAGCACAGACAATATCTCTTCTGTAATCTGCTCCTCATACTCTATTTCTTCCTTGGCTTTCCTCTCAGGTAGATGCCGGAATACTTCCGGGGAATGGACTGTCAGAGCCTGCAAAGCCAGCTCCCACCGATGGCAGCACCCCCGCCCCGGTCT
>CAPNGW010000280.1 GCA_948665105.1 uncultured Lachnospiraceae bacterium | reverse complement strand
CGGGGCTGGTGACGGCCATTCTGTCCGGTATAGTTATTGGCGGCTTGTCCGGGGCTTCCTATCAAATCAGCGGGCCTACGGGAGCCATGACGGCCATTCTGGTATCCGTTGTTGCCCAGTATGGTATGCAGGGAGTATTCCTGGCAAGCTTTCTGGCAGGAGCCATGTTATTGCTGGCAGGAATCTTCAGACTGGGCGGGCTGGTCTCTTATCTGCCCATGCCGGTAATTGTAGGGTTTACCAGCGGTATCGCTGTGATTATCGCCTTTGGCCAGATTAACAACCTTACCGGTCTTACCAGCCAGGGGCTAACCACCCTTGAAAAGCTTCAAAGCTATTTCCAGCTGGAACAGCATTTTGACTTAACCACCTTCCTGATTGGCCTGGCGGTTATGGTATTTATGTTGGTCTATCCCAGGAAATTAAGCCGGTTTTGTCCTTCCTCACTGATTGCCATTGTTCTGGCAACTGCGGTGACGGCAGTATTGAAGCTGGATACGGCTACGGTGGGGGAGATTCCCAGGACGCTTTTTCTGGAAGAACGTAGGAATGTGGCTCAGATTTCTTTTCCGGCGTTAAAGGGGCTTCTGATGCCTGCCTTCTCCATTGCGGCTCTGGGGCTTATTGAATCCCTGCTGTGTGGTTCCTCCGCAGGACGGATGAAGAATGAAAAGCTGGATGCGGACGTGGAGCTGGTGGCTCAGGGAATTGGAAATATGGTGATTCCTCTGTTCGGCGGGGTTCCGGTAACGGCAGCCATCGCAAGAACCAGCGTGGCCATCAAGTCCGGTGGGCAGACACGGATGGTTTCCGTGATTCATGCGGTGGTGCTTTTGCTCTCCATGTTTGTGCTGGGGGATGTGATGTCTCTGATTCCTCTGTCTGCGCTGGCGGGTGTGTTGATTGTGACGGCATGGCGGATGAACGAATGGGAAGCCATACGCTCCATTTTCAGCAAAAGGTTAAAAACTGCCATGGCACAGTTCCTGATTACCATGGTAGCTACGGTACTCTTTGATTTGACGGTGGCCATTGTGGTGGGAGTTGTTTTTTCCATAATAATGTTTGTGGTACAGGTATCCGATATGCAGGTGTCGGTGGCAAATGTGGATATTACGAAGCTGGACGAAGGAAAGGTGAAGCGGTCGAAGCTTAAGAATACCTGCGTGGTGTATATTTCCGGGCCCCTGTACTTTGGAACCTGCTCCAAGCTGGAGAGTAAGATTACGGAGCTTGGGGAGAATGATACCACCGTAATTTTTTCCATGCGGGGTGTGACCACAGCGGATGTTTCGGGGATAGAGGCTTTTCACGACTACTGTGAGAACCTGACTGCCAAGGGAAAGAAGGTTTATTTTGCCTGTGTTCAGGAGAATGTGATGCGGATGCTTGAACGGTGCGGGTTTAAGGAACAGTTCGGGGAGGAATATTATTTCTGGAGTACGGATAAGGTGTTTGAGCATATTTCACAGAGTTAACAGGTTAAGTACGCCAAGAGGTTTTCCCTGGCTGCATGATGAAGCTTGACAGCCAGAGAAGAGTCCCCTTTTGGCATGACCTCATTTCCTGTCAAAAAATATACCACCTAGGCCTTCTCAATGACTCCGCACCCAATCATCACCCCGGAGTTTCCAGAGGGCTGGCTTCGAAAATCATCCGGCATATCGTGGACAATCACCGTATGACCCAGGATATCTCCCCACTTGAACCGGTCTGACAAAAACGCACTCCAGGCAAAGCCTTCATGATTGGCAAACAGGGGTGGCATATCTCCTGCATGGGAGGGATGCTCACATCCGCCGGGATTGTAATGCCCGTCTGCATTTGCAAAGGGGTCAGCGGTTGTTCCCGTACAGGAACGCCCTTCATGGATATGGAAGCCGAAAAAGTGGTTGCTGCAGATGGGTGTCTCCACCGGAAGTCCGTATATTTCCGGGTTTACCAGTACCCCGCCCACCACCGGATAGAACCGGACGATTCCATAGAGATTGGGATATGCGCTGCTCCCCTTTATGGTGGCAAAGGCCGAGGGCATTTCATATAACAGGGTATTTAAATAATTCAGTCCGGGATATAATTCCATAAACGCTCCCAAAAGATAGATTCATTCATTAATATATGCAAAAATACAAGTTTTGTGCCCTGGGTATACTTGACAAATTTTTCCCGTGTGATAAACTTTTTAAGTATCATATGATGCTGGGACACAAAGCCCCCCTTGCCCCAACATCATCATATATGACAAAGAAAAATCAGCAAACCCTGCTGAGTTCAGGAGGAAATATACATGTCAGCACCTTACAACCACAGAGAGATTGAATTGAAATGGCAAAAGGTATGGGACGAGGAGAAAGCCTTTGCGGCCACCGATGATTACAGCAAGCCCAAATACTACGCGTTGGTGGAATTTCCCTATCCTTCCGGGCAGGGCCTTCATGTGGGCCATCCGAGACCCTATACCGCGCTGGATATTGTGGCCAGAAAGCGGAGAATGCAGGGCTATAACGTACTGTATCCCATGGGCTGGGACGCTTTTGGCCTGCCCACGGAGAACTATGCCATTAAGAATAAAATTCACCCAAAGATTGTAACTGCCAATAACGTGGAGCATTTTAAAAATCAGCTTCATGCCCTGGGCTATTCCTTTGACTGGGAGCGGGAAGTGAATACCACAGACGTGGACTACTATAAGTGGACCCAATGGATTTTCCTGAAATTATTCAAGGCGGGTCTGGCATATAAGAGCGAAATGCCCATCAACTGGTGTACCTCCTGTAAGGTGGGCCTTGCAAACGAGGAAGTGGTAAACGGCGCCTGTGACCGTTGCGGTTCACCTGTGGTACGGAAGGTGAAGAGCCAATGGATGTTAAAAATTACCGAGTATGCGGAGAAGCTTTTGGAGGGCCTTGACGATGTGGACTTTATCGAGCGGGTAAAGGTATCCCAGAAGAACTGGATTGGCAAGAGCCAGGGTGCGGAGGTTGACTTTGCCATCGCCGGAAAAGAGGAGAAGCTCACCGTATATACCACCCGCCCGGATACTCTGTTTGGAGCCACTTACATGGTTGTGTCCCCGGAGCATCCTATTTTGGAGAAATACAAGGACGAGATTAAAAATATTTCTGATATCAATGCCTACCAGGAGCAGGCCGCCAGAAAGTCTGATTTTGAGCGCTCCGAGCTGGCCAAGGAGAAGACAGGAGTTGCGATTGACGGACTTTGCGCCATCAACCCGGTGAATAACAAGGAGATTCCCATCTGGGTATCTGACTATGTATTGATGAGCTACGGAACCGGGGCCATTATGGCTGTTCCTGCCCATGATACCAGAGACTGGGAATTTGCCAAGAAATTTAACCTTCCCATTATTGAGGTTGTGGCCGGAGGCGAAAATGTTCAGGAAGAAGCCTTTACCGATGTGGCCACCGGCAAATTGGTGAATTCTGATTTCCTCAACGGCCTGGAGGTTGCAAAGGCAAAGAAGAAGATTATTGAATTTCTGGAAGAGAAGAAGATTGGCACAGGTAAGACCAACTACAAATTGAGGGACTGGGTATTCTCACGTCAACGGTACTGGGGGGAGCCTATACCCATTGTGCACTGTGAGAAGTGTGGCTATGTGCCCCTGCCGGAGAGCGAGCTTCCCTTAGAGCTTCCTGAGGTGGACAGCTATATGCCCACGGATAACGGCGAGTCCCCTCTGGCGGCC
>CAPNGW010000279.1 GCA_948665105.1 uncultured Lachnospiraceae bacterium | reverse complement strand
GGGCATGGCAAGGATGGTGGTAAACCCGCCTCTGGCCGCCGCCCTGGAGCCGGTCTCCACAGTCTCCTTGTACTCAAAGCCCGGGTCCCTTAAGTGCACATGCAAATCGATAAATCCAGGCATGACAAAGCAGCCGGAAGCTTCAATCACCCGGTCTGCCCTTGCCGGGATATGAGCTGCAACTTCCCGAATCCTGCCATTTTCAATCAGTACATCCGCTATTTGGTCCGTCCTTGTCCCTGGGTCAATGACCCGTCCGCCTTTTATCAGAATCGTCATAGTCCCAACCTTCCCTCCCATTATTTTTCCATGCATTTTTTTCCTGTTTTTTGTGCTTTTAGTATACCATAGATGGAAAAGGGGGGCAACTTGAAATCTTGAAATATCTTCTTCTCAAAAACACCCTGTGATACCACGTCCTTTTCCGGTATCACAGGGTGTTTCCTTCATTGGTCATAATAGGCAAAATCCTGGGAAAGTCTTCTACTTCCCATCCACATACTTCTGAATATTGGAGGCATTCACATACTTCCTGGCCTGATTATCCTCCACCACCACCAGGGTGGGAGCCTGCATGACACCATACTGTCTGGCCAGCTCCATATGCTCCTCCGCGTCAATGAGCACATACTGTTCACCCTCCAGCATTTCTTTGGCCGTGGCACAGTTGGGACAGGTTTTGGTGGTGAATAAGTATTTTACGGTTTCACTCTTTTCAATCTTCACCTCATCCCCGGAAATGGTGACAATGTTGGTGTGCACCTTTTTCAGGCAGGAATGCCGGGTATCGTAAAGCTTCCGGTTCTTGTACTCCTGAGACTTACCATCGTTCCAGTTCTGGACCGGGCGGTAGTAGCCGGTGATGCGGCTGTACACCTCCGCCTTTCTGCCGCAGACGGGACAATTAAAATGCTCTCCGTTTATATAGCCGTGCTCCTTGCAGATGGAGTAGGTGGGCGACATGGTGTAATAGGGAAGCCTGTAGTTCTCTGCAATCTTGCGGACAAGGCTTGCCGCTGCCTGCCAGTCCGGAAGCTTCTCACCCAGAAATGCATGGAACACCGTTCCGGATGTATACAGGGTCTGCAGCTCATCCTGAATATCCAGGGCGTCAAAAATATCCGCGGTATAATCCACCGGCAGATGGGAGCTGTTGGTGTAGTAGGGAGTGTCCCCCTCCTTCCCGGCGGTGATGATATCCGGGTAATGCTTCCTGTCATGCTTGGCCAGCCGGTAGGTGGTGGACTCCGCCGGAGTCGCCTCCAGGTTGTAAAGGTCTCCATACTGCTCCTGGTAATCGGAAAGCCTCTCCCGCATATAATTCAGCACATCCTTGGCAAACTGCTGGGTGTCCTCATGGGTTAAGTCCTTTCCAATCCACCTGGCATTGAGTCCAACCTCATTCATGCCAATGAGACCGATGGTGGAAAAATGATTGTCGAAGGTTCCCAGATACCGCTTGGTATAAGGGTACAATCCCTCGTCCAGAAGCCTGGTAATCACGCCACGCTTGATTTTCAGGGAACGGGCAGAGATGTCCATCATCCGGTTAAGCCGCCTGTAAAAATCTGCCTCGTCGGTGGCAAGGTATGCAATCCTCGGCAGGTTAATCGTCACAACGCCCACGGAGCCTGTGCTCTCACCGGAGCCGAAGAAGCCGCCGGATTTCTTGCGAAGCTCCCTTAAGTCCAGGCGCAGGCGGCAGCACATGGAGCGCACATCGGAGGGCTCCATATCGCTGTTGATATAGTTGGAAAAATACGGGGTGCCATATTTTGCAGTCATTTCAAAGAGCAGCCGGTTGTTCTCGGTGTCGGACCAGTCAAAGTCCCGGGTGATGGAGTAGGTGGGGATGGGATACTGGAAGCCACGTCCGTTGGCATCTCCCTCAATCATGGTCTCCAGGAATGCCTTGTTGACCATGTCCATCTCCCTCTTTAAGTCCTTGTATTTAAAGTCCATCTCCCTGCCGCCCACAATGGCCGGAAGCTCCGCCAAATCTGCGGGCACGGTCCAGTCCAGGGTGATGTTGGAGAAGGGCGCCTGGGTCCCCCAGCGGCTGGGGGTATTTACACCGTAGATGAAGGATTCGATGCACTTTTTCACTTCGTCATAGGACAGGTTATCCGCCCTCACAAAGGGCGCCAGGTAGGTGTCAAAGGAGGAAAATGCCTGTGCTCCTGCCCACTCATTCTGCATAATTCCAAGGAAATTCACCATCTGGTTGCACAGCACAGACAGGTGCTTGGCCGGGGCCGAAGTAATCTTGCCCACAATGCCTCCCAGTCCTTCCTGAATTAGTTGCTTTAGGGACCAGCCTGCACAATAACCGGTGAGCATGGACAAATCGTGAAGATGAATATCCCCGTTCCTATGGGCATTGGCTATCTCCTCGTCGTAGATCTCGGACAGCCAGTAGTTGGCCGTCACCGCGCCGGAGTTGCTTAAAATTAAGCCGCCCACTGAGTATGTGACGGTGGAATTCTCCTTCACACGCCAGTCCTCCACCTTTACGTAGCTGTTGACAACCTCCTTGTAGTCCAGAATGGTGGACTTTAAATTTCGCATTTTTTCCCGCTGCTTGCGGTAGAGAATGTAGGCCTTGGCCACATCCGTGTAGCCTGCCTGCTCCAGCACAGCCTCCACACTGTCCTGGACATCCTCCACATGAATTCCGGAGTCTTTGATTTTACTCTGAAAATCTGCCGTCACCCGGAGAGACAACAGGTCAATGATATCTTCATTGGATATCTTCTGTGTGGCCTCAAAAGCCTTACTGATGGCGGCGCTAATTTTCTTTAAGTTAAATTCTGCAACTTCTCCGTCTCGTTTTACTACTTCCAGCATTCCTTTACACCCTTTCCTTTGGCTCCCCTGGCTTCAACCGTTCCGGCGTATTCCCGGGGAACTCCTTCCGAACACTATATCTATGGTCTTCAACTTTCTAAAGCCAGGTAATTGTACCAGATATAGTATAGGGAGTCAATAGGGGTAATCCATATATTGTAGAAATTTTCTTATATCATTTCGGATATCGTTGTCAAATCAGTCCTTGGAAAGCCGACAATATACCTCCTCTGGCACAAAGGCCTTGATATAGATGCCGTTTTCCCGGTATTCCTCTTCCAGCAGCTCTCCGTATTTGCGTACCTGTTGAATCTGGCCGGCTCCATCGTAGGGAAATACCTTTTCCAGCAGACATTTATCCGCCCGCAAAAGCTCCTCCAGGGCCTCCTTCACCTGGGTGAGGCCCTCACCGATTCCGGCAGAAATTTTAAGGGTCTTATCTGCCCGAAAGTCCCGAAGTGGCTGGGATACCCCTCCAGTGAGCTTATCCATCTTATTAAACAATGTGATTATCTTTTTATCCCGCACCTCCAGACTGTCCAGAGTCTCATATACAATGTGCATCTGCTTATCCATCTGAGGATTGGAGGCGTCCACCACATGCAGAATATAATCTGCATATTTTGCTTCCTCCAGGGTGCTCTTAAAAGCCTCAATCAGATGATGAGGCAGCTTGCGGATGAATCCCACTGTGTCTGTTAAGAGTATTTCCTGACCGCTTTCCAGAGCCAGATTCCGGGTGGTGGGGTCCAGGGTTGCGAATAATTTATCTTCCTCCAGCACACCTGCATCTGTCAGCCTGTTGAGCAGGGTGGATTTCCCCGCATTGGTATAGCCCACAATGGCGGCAGTTTTTACCGGCTTGCTGCCCCGATGACTCCTTGTCAGCTCCCGGTGGCGGCGCACTTCCATAAGCT
>CAPNGW010000278.1:2504-3780 GCA_948665105.1 uncultured Lachnospiraceae bacterium | reverse complement strand
CTGCTCCTTAAGCTCTGCGATTTGGGTCTCGCAGCTTAAAAGACTCTCCCCCCGCTCCGCCAAATCCTTCTTCACGGCCTCCCGGCGGTTGGCAAAATGCTCCTGGCTCTGCCTGGCTCCGCGAATCTGCTCCTTTAATACATTTATCTGGCCTTCCAGCTTGCCCTTTACCACAGTGGTGTTGTTAAGCTCCTCCCGCACCATGTTGATGGCCTGCTCCATCCTGTCCATCTCAAGCTCGGTCTTCTCGTACTGCTCCTTGATACTCTCGAAGGCAGCCCTGGAATCCTCGTAATCCTTATCGGCAATGGAGGTCTTCTCCTCCACCTCCTTCATCTGCTGCTCCATCCGGGCAGCCTCCATCAGAAAGAGATTCACATCGTAGGTCTTTAACTCATCCTTCTTCTTTAAATAGATGCGGGCCTTCTCCGACTGGCGTTCCAGAGGTCCAATCTGCTTCTCCAGCTCCGAGAGAATGTCCGTCACACGCACCAGATTCTGCCGCTCATTCTCCAGCTTTTTCTGGGCAGTGGCCTTTCGCCGTTTGTATTTTACAATTCCCGCCGCCTCGTCAAAAAGTTCCCGCCTCTCCTCCGGCTTCCCGCTTAAGATTTTCTCAATCTGGCCCTGGCCTATGATGGAGTAGCCCTCCTTGCCGATACCGGTATCGTAGAACAATTCATAGACATCCTTAAGCCGGCAGGGAGTGCCGTTCATAAGATATTCGCTCTCACCGGAGCGGTACACCCGCCTGGCAATGGTGACCTCGTTGTAATCAAGATTCAACTGCCTGTCTCCGTTGTCTAAGGTGATGGCTACATATGCATAGCTTAAGGGCTTCCGGTTCTCTGTGCCTGCAAAAATAACGTCCTGCATGCTGGCGCCCCTAAGCTGCTTTACACGCTGCTCTCCCAGTACCCAGCGTACAGCGTCGGCCACATTGCTCTTACCACTGCCATTTGGCCCCACGATTCCGGTGATGCCGTTATGAAAATCAAAGAGGATTTTGTTGGCAAAGGATTTAAAGCCATGGACCTCGATACTTTTTAAATACATAAATTCCTCCAGTACGGGAAAACCTCCGTCTGCCCAGGCTTCCCCGGCCGGTTTCTTCCCTTTGTTATTCCTGCGTTTGCTTTAAGGCCAGAAGCGCCCGGTAGGCAGCCTCCTGCTCCGCATTTTTCTTGGTGCGTCCTTCCCCCCGTCCCATGGCCGTATCGCCGATGCAGGCCTCCACCACAAACCTTTTGTTGTGGTCCGGGCCGGATTCCTCCAA
>CAPNGW010000278.1:0-2371 GCA_948665105.1 uncultured Lachnospiraceae bacterium | reverse complement strand
ACGGCTTCCAGTGCATCGGACAGGATGGACTTCCGCTCCCGTCCCCCTGTCATGTCCTCCCCCTTACCCAGAAGGAGATAGGGGCCAAGCCCCAGCTCTCTGGTGCAGAAGGCCAGGGTCTGCTCACACACCAGGCTGGCCCTTACACGGGTCAGCTCTCCTTCCGGGTATTTGGGGTATTTTTCATACAAAAATTCGCTGGTGGTAAGCTCCAGCACCGCATCCCCCAGAAATTCAAGACGTTCATTGTTGGCCGTACGGCTCATACGCCGCTCATTGGCAAAAGAGCTGTGGGTCAAAGCCTGGGTCAGCAGGCCCTCATTTCGGAATCGATAGCCGATTTTTTCCTGTAGCTGCTTTTTCTTATCCATAGGATTCCCTCTCTCTTCCTTAAGGCCCCCTCATTCTCTGTTCCAATGAGAGGAAAAAGGCTGTCGGGAGGATTCTTTTGTCCTCCGGACACCCCTTGCCCTTGCCTGTCTGTTCACTTTCTCCTCTGTCAGTTCAGTACATTCTTAAGCTGCTCTAAAGCGTCACCTACCGTGACGATTTTCTCAGCTTCTTCACTGTCGATTTCCACGTCAAACTCCTCTTCCAGTCCCATGATAATCTGGAACAGATCCAGGGAGTCCGCTCCCAGGTCATCCACAAAGGTGGCCTCCGTGGTGATTTCTTCCTGGTCTACATTCAGTACTTCCGCAATGATTTTTTTCAACTTTTCAAATTCCATTTGACTTTCCTTTCTACTCTTCTTTGGAAGAGATTTCTATATTGTTTTTGATTTTTTCGTTTATTTGCTGCTCCTTGAATGTCACACACTGCAAAATAGAGTTGGTCACCTCCGCCGCTTTGGAGCTTCCGTGGGTCTTGACCACCAGCCCCTTCAACCCCAAAAGGGGCGCGCCACCGTACTGGGAGGCGTCGAAGGCCTTTAACGTCTTCTTTAAGGCAGGCTTTACTAAAAGTGCCCCTATCTTGCTTCTTAAGCTGCTCATCATACCCTGTTTCACAATGCCCATGAAAGCAGAGGCCACTCCTTCATATAATTTGAGAATCACATTTCCCACAAAGGCCTCACAGACGATAACATCCGCTTCTCCGTGGGGTATATCCCGGGCTTCGATGCTGCCTACAAAATTAATCTCCTTACACTCCTTAAGCAACGGGAAGGTCTCCTTGACCAATGCGTTCCCCTTCTCCTCCTCCGCGCCGATGTTGACGATGGCAACCTTGGGGTTCTTCACGCCAACTACGTGCTCCATGTAGATGGATCCCATTTTGGCAAACTGCACCAGATGGGAGGCACGTGCATCCACATTGGCTCCGCAGTCAATTAACAGGGATACACCCTTCTCCGTGGGGATAAGAGGCGCCAGCGGAGGCCGCTCCACACCTTTGATTCTCCCTACAATGACTTGTCCGCCCACCAGTATAGCGCCGGAGCTTCCGGCTGACACCAGAGCGTCTGCTTCTCCCTGTTTTACCATATTCATTCCCATCACAATGGATGACTGTTTCTTCTTGCGGATTGCTATTACCGGTGGTTCGGCAGTCTCGATGACTTCGGGCGCATCAATAATCTCTATCCGGTGGCTTGGGTACGTATATTTGACCAGTTCTTCCTCCACAGCAGCCTTGCGGCCCAGAAGGAGTACCTGAATGTCTTCTCTCACAGCAACAGCTTCTACGGCGCCTTTGACCACCTCTGCCGGAGCATTGTCACCGCCCATGGCGTCCACTGCTACTCTGATTATTCCCTCCATATGTTATCCTCCTTTGCTTTCCGGCAAATATCTATATCAAAATTTACTATATGTGAGGAAAGAAGTCAAGAGTTTTTGTGGGGTATTGAAAGGACAAAGACGGAAGGACAGGTAAATCAGGAAGAATTCAGAGTATTATAAGCCGTCCAAAAGGTGAAATTTTTGCAAAAAGCATCCGGGAAAAGCACAAACCCGCTTGGCTTTGATTGTGTGTTTTCCCGGATGCTGCAAAATTTTCGGCCTTAGGAGCTTTTTATATTATAGCTGGTCTACTTCGTCTTCGCCTACCAAGGCTGCCGTAATAATCGCCATAGAATACGCTTCTTCGGCATTACAGCCCCGGGACAGGTCATTGATGGGAGCGTTAAGGCCCAGTAAAATGGGACCGTAAGCGTCAAAATTACCCAGCCGCTGAGCTATTTTGTAGCCGATGTTGCCGGCGTTGATGTCGGGGAAGATGAATGTGTTGGCATGTCCGGCCACAGGGCTGTCAGGACATTTGGTGCGGGCAACTTTGGGAGATACTGCTGCGTCAAACTGAATCTCACCTTCTATGGCAAGGTCGGGGCGCATGGTTTTGGCCTTTTCTGCCGCCTGGCGCATCTTAT
>CAPNGW010000277.1 GCA_948665105.1 uncultured Lachnospiraceae bacterium | reverse complement strand
TGCGGTCCGGATGGGCTGGAAGCATTTACGATGTTATCTACCAGAGCGGGCAGTTTGCACCTGCCATGACCGGCTCCCTGGAACGGAGGCTGGCAAACGGTGTCAGCGGAAGCTGTGTACAGGCGGCCCAGGAAGCCATCAATGGAGTGGATAATGTAAATGGAGCCCTGTATTTCAAACTGGCCAGCTCCGGACACCCGGGAACTGTATATTGCTGTATTGTATTTTATTAAAATGTAAGAAATAGAGAGGCTGTAAAAAACTCTCCTAAAAAAGGTCCCTGCCGCCTGTTACACGGCAAGGGCCTTTTTAAGTGAGTTTTTCAGCCTTATTTTCTGTTTGCAGGAGAGGAAAAATTAGATTATAATAAAGGCAGACAACAAAGGGAAAGGAAATGGAAATGATGAAGATTGTTTTTCTGGACGCAAAATCCATCGGAGAAGACATTGACTTAAGAGGCTTTGAGCGCTTTGGGCAGGTGGAGAAATATGGTTTTTCCTCTGTGGATGAGGTGGGGGAGCGATTAAAGGATGCCGACATTGCTATTTTAAACAAGGTCCCCATCAACGAGAGGACTGTGGGGGAGGCTGCAAATCTGAAGCTGGTTTGCGTGACGGCCACCGGTACAGACAATCTTGATAAGGATTACCTTAAAAGGAGGGGCATCGCCTGGCGGAATGTGGCCGGATACTCCACGGAAACCGTAGCCCAGCATACCTTTGCCCTTTTGCTTTATCTGGTGGAAAAGCTCCGTTATTACGACGATTATGTAAAGAGTGAAAAATACGTGGGAGACATCATGTTCACCCACTTTGACAATGTATTCCACGATATCAGCGGCAGGACCTGGGGTATTATCGGTATGGGAGCCATCGGGAGGCGGGTGGCGGAGATTGCCCGGGCCTTCGGATGCCGCGTCATTTATTATTCCACCTCTGGGCAGAATAACCAGGAGGGCTATGAGCGGGTGGATTTTGATACATTGCTCACTCAATCGGATATCCTTTCCGTGCATGCGCCCTTAAACGACAACACCCGGGGCCTTATGGACAAGGAGGCCTTTGCTAAGATGAAAAAAGAGGCCGTCTTTCTCAACCTGGGACGTGGCCCCATTGTGGTGGAGGCGGATTTGGCAGAGGCCTTGAACAAGGGTGAAATCGCTGGGGCCGGACTGGATGTGCTCTCCAAGGAGCCCATGGACAAAGAGAATCCTCTGAGAAATATCAAGGACAGCAACCGGCTTGTCATCACCCCTCATATAGCCTGGGCCAGCAAGGAGGCCCGGGTGCGGCTGATGCAGATCATTGAGCAGCAGGTGGAGGCCTTTCTGCATTGAGTTATTCTCCGGTAAGCTCCGGGTCCAGGCCGGAGTGATAGGAGCTGTTGCCCAGGTAATCCAGAATGTGCTTTAACCGGATTTTTTCCGCCTCTGAATGCTTTTTGGTCCGAAACAGCCGGTTGAGCCGGGGCAGAAGGGCCATGTATTCCTGACGGGCTTCCTCCATCAAATCAAAAAAGGACTGGCTGGAGGTAAGGGCTTCGTCCCAGGGATTGTGCCATTCCCGGTGGAGTACATTCAAGGGGTCTTTGTAAAAGGACAGAGAATCGCTGGCTATCATGGGGGAAAGCACCGCATATCCCGCAGTCAGCCCTTCGATTTTCCGGGCCAGCACCTTTTTCTGCCCCCGGGGGTCGTGAAGCAGCCTAAGGCCGGCCTGCATGGAGCGGATGGCAAGGCGCATGTCCGTGTAGGTAACGCGAAATTCCGGATAAGTCATGGAATAGACGTAGTAAAGGATGGTGGATACGGTCCGAAGCTCCAGCCGGGTCAGCATAATGGTGGATTCCTTGCGGAAGGCGGAGGGCAGCTTGTGCTTGTAGAGGTCTAAAAGCTCCGTGTCTATGTCCACCTCCAGATTCATATGATGTCCGTAATAGTCCGCGCCCGCCTTGTGTCCCTCATAGTGGGTGCGGTTGTAGATGTAGGGGTGACATTTTTTGTCCAGAAGATAATGCCCGATAAAGCCCATGATATACGCCTGGGCAATCCGGGCCTCCTCCTTGTCGGGAAAGAGGTTCTGACTCTCAATAAGATGGGTAAAAAAACCACCGGTGTCTTCGATGTGGGCTATGGAGCCCAGATTATCCCCGTGTATCACGTAAGAGAGCAGGTAGTAGAAAAAAATATCCGGTCCCTGCAATCCCAGGCTGTAGACGGCATGGTGGTCAAAGAGAATTTTCTTTAAGGCATCGTTTTTCATTTCCTTATAGGTGTTGATACCAAACAGGTAGTGTGTGGTAAATCCGGGCATGTCCAAGTTCCTTTCCGGGTGAGATTTAGAGCCGGGGTTTGATGAAAAAATCCGGCGTCTTTTATAGTATACCAAAAATATGGGGAAACGTAATCAGACTTTGAAAAATTTTTTGGTGCGATTCTTACAAAGAACCGTTTCCCCTTTTGTACATTATGTCGAAAGTCAATGTACACTTTGCAAAAACCCAATTTTCTATTGATTTTTCACATAAAATAGTGTAACTTAGAGTTATGTATTAGCAATTTCATATGTAGAATTTATATATGCTCATAATGGGTTGAGCGTCTCTACCAACTACCGTAATAGTTGACTATAAATTGCCAGAAAGAATTTGGGCATGGAGTTTTCTGTTATGGTATTTTTATTTCCCTGGAAGCGAAACGTAGAAAGGAGGAAATGGAAGAGCTCGATTCCGGGAGCCCATAAGCATATGAATAAAGCAGGTATCAATTAACTTATTTTTCATGGGGACAGGAGGAAAAGAGATGAATTTTTTTGAAAAGGTCTTTCATCTGAAAGAAAACAACACGGATTTAAAGACAGAAATACTTGCGGGCGTTACCACGTTTATGACCATGGCGTACATTTTGGCAGTGAATCCGAATATACTGGAAGCAGCCGGGATGAACCGGGGAGCAGTATTTACAGCCACGGCCCTGGCCGCATTTCTGGCCACCTGCCTGATGGCGTTATTGTCAAACTACCCCTTTGTATTGGCGCCGGGAATGGGGCTCAATGCTTACTTTGCCTATACGGTGGTCCTGGGTATGGGCTATAGCTGGCAGCAGGCTCTGGCAGCGGTATTTATAGAAGGCATCATCTTCATTCTGCTGTCTCTCACCAAGGTGCGTGAAGCTATCTTTAATGCCATACCCATGAATTTAAAGCACGCAGTTTCGGTGGGTATTGGATTATTCATCGCCTTCATCGGCTTGCAGAACGCAAAAATTGTGGTGGATTCTTCCACCCTGGTTTCCGTATTTTCCTTTACAGGCTCTGTGAAGGAGGGTACCTTCAACACCGCAGGAATTACGGTACTTCTGGCACTGATTGGCATTCTGATTACGGCAATTTTAGTTGTAAGAAACGTAAAGGGAAATATTTTGTGGGGTATCCTCATTACCTGGGTTCTGGGCATTATCTGCCAGCTCACCGGACTGTATGTACCTACGCCGGAAGCCGGATGGTTCAGCCTTCTCCCGGATTTCAGCAACGGTATCTCCGTGCCCAGTCTGGCTCCCACCTTTATGCAGATGGATTTCTCCGGAGTGTTCTCCGTGAACTTTGTGATTATCATGTTCGCGTTCCTGTTTGTGGACTTGTTCGACACCCTGGGAACCTTAATCGGTGTAGCCTCCAAGGCAGACATGCTGGATAAGGACGGGAAGCTTCCCAAGATTAAGGGAGCTCTCATGGCAGACGCTGTGGGCACCACCGCAGGCGCCATGCTGGGAACCTCCACGGTAACCACCT
>CAPNGW010000276.1 GCA_948665105.1 uncultured Lachnospiraceae bacterium | reverse complement strand
CCGTCACTGCCTTTTAAGAGAAATTTAAACTGAGTGCCGGGCGCGCCCTCATCTCCCTCCACCATCTTTTGAAGGATGGGCGGGTCCACAAGCACCGGCGCAAGATAGGTATTTTCTATGTTATACCCCTCATAGGACGGGATAAAGCTTAAAAGCGGCGCTTCCTCCACAGTGTAGGAAATCTCCTTGCCGTCCGCATCGTATTTGGGCGCGTTAAAGGTGTAATGCCACTCTTCATTTGCGTCGGGAGTAACAATTTGTTCTTCTACCAGGCGTCCACCCTCCATGAGACGAACAACAATGGACTCTGGCTTCACGCTGTTTGGAGCTCCTGATAGATTCCAGGTCTTTTCTCCGGAAATCTCAAGCATTGCCGTACCTGCAAAGCCGTTGGTGACAATGGCTTGTGTAAGCCCTGAAGGCACCGTGCCGGAGCCGTTTACAACGCTCTGGCTGTACCAGTCCCCAAAGTAATCATCCTCCTTAATCTCATACTGGGCGCCCACTGGCAAATCAAAGTCTCTGGTTTCGCCCGGCTTGAGGGTGAAGCCGATTTCCTGTCCATCCACAAGTAAGATAAAATGAAACTCCTTTAAAAGGCCCTCCTGGGGATATTCCCCGGCAAGCTTCTTGGTGACGGTGAGCTTTCCCAAATCCTCTGCCCTGTTTTGAAAGATGACAGTCAAGGTTTCTCCTCCCACAGCCTGGCCAGTGGCCGCTTCAATGACTGGAAGATACCCGGCCCAGTCGGTTTCCTCTATGGTGTAGGAAATACCCTGGGGAAGGTTCTCAAACACGGCGGTCTGATTCTGCTTTAAGGAGAACGTCCCACCGCTAATCACGGTCTTAAGCTCGCCGCCGTCGATACGGTAATCGTAAGCTCCGCCATCTGAAAAGGTAACGGTAAAGGTGAATGCCTTTTCCAAATCAGGATTTTCGCCCACAACCTCTTTTGTCACTGCCAGACTGCCGGTGGGCTTATCCGGGTCATCGGGGTTGTCCTCATACACATTTACGAAGGGGAGGAGTATCTCCTCCTGCCCGGTGACAGTGCCGGTGTATGTCCTGACGCCGGCGATATACCCTTCCGCCGTATAGTCGGTTTCAGTAACGGTATATGTTGTTCCTGTGGGAAGATCCGGGAAGGTATGGCTTCCTCCATGCTTGAGGGTAAAAACGCTGTCCTGGCCGTCTATGGAAGCGGTAAATGTAAATTCCTTATCCCAATCGGCGCCCTGGCCCCGGACCTCCTTTGTCACCCTAAGGCTGCCGGTGACGGGCTGGTCTTTTGGTATGCAGGTATTGATAAAGGTCGCCACACAGCCTTTTTCGATGCCATCCTCTCCTTCCGCGGTGATATTGCCCCTGTGTCCGGTGCTGGAAGTAAGATATCCCTTCTCAGGGGCTTCCGTGACGTTGTATAGTATTCCCACAGGAACCCCTTCAAACACGGCAGCCTGCCCGTGTTTTAGATAAATATCCCCGCCACTGGCCACATTCTTAAGCTCGCCGCCGTCGATGCGGTAATCGTAGGCCCCGCCGTCCGAAAAGGTCACGGTAAAGACAAACGTCTGCTGCTTCTGTTCTTCGGTGAGGGGGGAGTTATCCCCGTTCTGCAAAAGCTTTCGAATGGTGAGGGGACCCTTAAGAGGCACGTTGTAGGCTGTCACAACCGTAACGCCGTCATTGTCCTGAGCATCGTCTCCCGGAACGGTAAAGGGATAGCGGGTACTGCGCTGCCCGTCCTGGGTATCAAAGGTGTGGATGGGTCCGGGGTCCACCTCCTCAAAATAGTATTTTCCCCTTGGGAGCAATACCGAAATCTTCCCGTCCCCATCGGACACATATCGCCCGCCAATCTGCCTGCCGTCTGCATCAAACAGGTAAAAGGCTGCGCCAGGAAGGGGAACATCAGTTGCTGTGCCGTCTGTCTGCTTCTCTCTCTTTTGCAGTTCCACCTCATAGGTGGCCTGGGCTTTGTCGATCCTCTCGTTTAAGGCCTTTTGGCTGACGCTCTGCCAGCCTAAGGTGCCTCCTACCAAAGCGGACAGGACGAGCACCGCCGCCAGCAAGGCGCTTACAGCCCGGTGAAGTTTGCTCCGCATAGGTGGTTCTCCTCTTTTCCGGATTCAATATTGCTGATTCCGGTTAATAATATATGTAAATTGCTGCACTGTACCTGCCTTAAGGGGCTTCCTCTGCCGGCATTTCCACCCACAGTGCAGGGCGGAACAGCCCGTCGTCTGTGGTCTGGTATGAGATGAGATTTCCAGTCATATCAATCCGCGCGATTTGCGTCGCATTATAAGGCGAGCGGGTCCACCAGCCCCGTGTCGGATCCTTAAGACTCATCCCGCTGGTTATCAAGGGACGATTGCCAAAGGTGTAATCTCTGGAGTCTGAAGTTGCCTTTGTACCTATGGTGCCCAGTATATCTGCCTCAGATAGGAAGAACACTTTATCTGTTGACTCAATCCATTCAGCGGCGGTACCAGGCTTTCTGGTGGTAATCACTGCCTCCACTGCGTGTGCACTCAAAACAGATTTGGTGGGCAGCCAGGTGTTGTTCAAATAAGCTTCTGAGCTGCTCCCCTTCCAGGTACAATTTGCTCCGAAGTTTGCTCGATATACCCCCGTTGTCGTCCACAATAAGGCATTTCCGTTATCCTTTGCAAGGACATACCAGTCGATTCCGTCAATATAGACCGTATGTGTACTGTCGCCCGGTGTCACTCTGTTTAAGTCTTCCCAGCTCCATTTCTCAAGAACTACGGCGAAGCTGGTGGAAACATTGTTCAGTCCTTTCGCTTTCGCTGTGACCGTCAGTCTGGCGCCGACCTTGTTGGTCCCCGGATTCAGTTCACCATTCTCGTCAATGGTGGCTGTTCCGTTTCCTCCGGTTACCGTCCATGTGGCATCCTTACGCTGTGTGGGCCTGCCTCCCACCGTGACCTGTGCAATAAACTGAACGGGCGTCTCATATTTGGAGTTGAAGGTGGCGGCAACCGGATTACCCTCCACGGTGGTGATTGCCAGCGCCCATGTTGCAGGACGCAGATTGGTGGGGAAGGGGTCGTCGGATACCAGTAAAATATCATCATCAGTACCAAGCTTGCCGTCCGGACCTGTGGCCCTGTAAATGCCGTCGGCATCCGGTCCAAGGAACTTTTTGCCCCAAGTGGTGGTTGTGGCCGATTCCACCACATTCTTCTTGTCGTCACCGGTGCCGATTGTCCCGTCTTTCCCAGAGTAGATATAGGGCTCCTTAATCTCCCAGTCCTCAATGAGCTTATAGGAATTGTCCCCGAAATCCACATACAGTTTGCCATTCTCGCCCGTTACGGCACTTGTGCCGGAGGGGATGACGTAGATGCTGGCATCATCCGTAAAGCTGGGGTCAAAGGTACTGATGGCCTTCACCTTATAAAGAGTCCCCACCATATCTGCAGTGGGTGAGAATTGAGCATTGTGCTCATCCCATACGTTTTCTGCGGCCTCGTCCGCAAACTCCCAGTTCACATGGGTTTCGGAAGCTTTACCTGTTGCGTTCTGCACAATGATATCTGCTTTCAGCTCATAACTTGTCCCTGCTGGAACGAAGATGGTCTGTCTGTTGTTCACCGCAAAATAAGTCACCTTGGGCAGTAATCCGGAAATGGTGTTAAGAAGGAGCAGACCGTCTTCTGTGATGCCATCTGTGTAGAAGCCGGTGTTATCATCCCTGCTGCCCCAGTCACCGGCAGTGGCAAACTGGCCTACCACATTGACAGCGTAATAGCTGTCCTCTCCCGGGTCCTTGAGCCGCT
>CAPNGW010000275.1 GCA_948665105.1 uncultured Lachnospiraceae bacterium | reverse complement strand
CCCAGGAAAATCAATCCGCTTTCATGGGCCTGGCAGATTTCGGTCTCCTCCGTGGTCTTGTAGCCGAAGGCCAGCACCCGAAGGCCCTTCGTGGAATATTCCTCATTGGCCTTCATAATCCTCTGGATATCCTCAAGGGTAATGGGGCGGATACCACTTTCATCCTGAATCCGATTTACCCGGGTCAGGAGCACATCCACCGCACCCTTTGTCACCATCATTCCCTTTCCCTGACCTCTGTGCAGGGTACTCATTAATTTCCGGTCTGAGTCAAAGGGCACTTCCCCGATTCTGGGATAGCATTTTCTTGTCCTCTCCCAGTTCTCCGCATTGGGAATGTCTCTAAGCATATAGAGAAACGCCAGCTCTGTGGGGTCCCCGATATTCTCCTCATTCTTGCTGGTGGAATCATTGCACAGGACACTGGCCTCCACCAGCAGCCGCTGCATGTCATCCTTTATATCCACGTCCTGAATTTTCCTGCCGGTGTGGTTTACATACATATCCACTGCCGTCATTTTATTCTGGGTCAGCGTACCTGTCTTGTCGGAGCAGATGACGGAGACACTTCCTAAGCCCTCCACCGCCTGAAGCTTTCGGATAATGGCATTTTCCCGGGACATTTTCTGGGTGCCGAAGGCCAGTACAATGGTGACAATGGAGCTTAAGGCTTCCGGGATAGCCGCCACAGCCAGGGCCACCGCAAAGAGGAAGGCCTTCATGATGCTCTCACCCCGCAATATACTCAAGCCAAAGAGGACTGCGCAGATAATCAGAATCAATATGGAAATCCTGCGTCCAAAAGCATCCAGATTCCGCTGCAGCGGCGTCTTGTGCTCTTTGGTCTCCTTTAAGAGAGTGGCGATTTTCCCCACCTCGGTGTCCATACCAGTGGCTGTCACCACAAAGGTGGCTCTGCCATATGTAATAAAGCTTCCAGAGTATAGCATGTTTAGCCGGTCACCCAATGTGGCTTCCTCTTCTATCACCATGTTCTTCTTCTCCACCGGCAGGCTCTCACCGGTGAGGGCGCTCTCGTTGACCTTCAGGCTCATATTGTCCAGGATACGTCCGTCCGCAGACACAAAATCTCCGGCCTCCACCAGCAGAATGTCACCGGGCACCACTTCCCGGGAGGGAATCACCTTCACGTCCCCGTCCCGCAAAACCTTGGCATGCGGCCCCGACAGCTTCTTTAACCCGGCCAGAGATTTCTCCGCCTTGGCGTGTTGCACCGTCCCCAGCACCGCATTCATCACAATTACCAGAAAAATAACCCCTGCACTCTCCACATCGCCCAAGAATCCCGATACCAGCGCCGCGCCAATGAGAATTATCACCAGAAAATCCTGGAACTGGGAGAGAAATACCAGCCACACAGGCTTCTTCTTCACATCCACCAGCTCATTGTATCCCCACCTCTCAAGACGTGTCTTTGCTTCCCGTCCAAAAAGGCCCTCCTCTGTGGCATGCAGCTCCCTTAACACCTGGCTCTTTTTCATCTGATATGCATTCATTTCTCATTCTCCTTCCACAAGGCTTTTTACTGTGCAGAATACAAGAATCCCTTACAAATGAAAAAGCGAGACCCTTGTTGTATGCACTTTGCTACAACAAAAGTCTCGCTTCTTGGGTACGATCCGGAGGGCTCATTCTGATTCCTCGTACTGACGTAATCGCACGCATATTTTTAATGCAAGCTACTCCCTTTTGATAGTTTTAAAATATCACAAGCCACCTTTCATTTCAAGGCTTATGGCTAAAAAACAATGGTTTTTCCTGTTTCTTAGCACGGGAAGCTTCTATATGTGGAGCTTCCTGCAGCAGGCAATGGCTAAAGCGCCCGGCCCGATATGGCAGGAGACGCTTAAGGAGAGCGGGTCTGTCACAATCTCATGGTTGGGAAATACCTCTGCGATTTCCCTCTTCCACTCCTTGGCATTCTCCAGATCCTTGGTGTAAGCCACCTGAATCCACATATCTTTCCCTTCAGGGTCCTGATACCGCTTAAGGAAATCGTTCTTCATGGCTTCCAGCATAATGTGTTTTCCCTGCTTGGGGGTTCTTGCCTTGGCGAAAGCGTCCAGCTTCTCTCCCTGAATCTGTAGCACAGGCTTCAGCTTTAAAAGGGTACCCAGAGCCGCCGCTGCAGGCGTGATTCTTCCTCCCTTTTTCAGGTAATACAGGGTGTCCAGCATAATATAAATATTGGACTCAAACTTCGTCTCCTCCAGGTACTTTTTAATCTCCGAAGCACTCATACCCTGGGCCGCCATCTCCCTGGCATCCAGAACAGACTGGCGTTGCGTCACGGAGATTCTCTGGTTATCCACCACCTGTACCCGTCCATCGTAGTCCTGGGACAGCATCATGGCTGTCTCACATGTACCGGAAAGGCCGCTGGACATGGGAATATGCACAATTTCATCATAGTCTTTTAAAAGACCGTCCCACAGGTCTGTCACATCACCGATGGCCGGCATGGACGTGGAGATATCTGCCCCCTCCTCCAACATCCGATAGAACTGCTCCTGAGTCAGATCAATATCTTCAAAATACGTCTTGCCATTCACAAAAAACGGCATTGGTAACACATAGACGCCCTCTTCTTTTGCCTGCTGCTGGGTGATTCCACTGTTACTGTCCGTCACCACTGCTATTTTCTTCAATATTGTGTCCTCCTGTGATATGGTTGCATCCATTCTTTTACATAGATAAAGAAATTGTATCATAAATCAGATTATGATACAATCTCTCTTTTACTTTTTGCATATGTAATTTGATTAGCTGTTCATCATAAAGTTCAGAAGCTTATGGATATCCTCCGGCTCGTGAGCTACAATCTCCAGTTCGGGAATGGATGCTCCATTGGAAAAAATATTGGCCAGGGAAACATACTGGCACAGCTTGGACTTCAGATTCAAACGGTCCCCCTCACCTGTTACCAGCTCCACTTTTCCTACACAGCTGTCCACTACTTCAAAAAATTTCTCTACGTCTTTGATGTTTTGTACCTTCATTTCAAACATCCTCCTTTTCTTCTCTTATCTCTTGTTTACATGGTCATTGTACCACAGAATACAGAAAAATCAATCCTTACTTTTCCGTTTCTTTACGGAAAATCCAAATTTTCCCAGCTTTTCTCCCAAAGTGAAATACTCGCCATGGGAATAAGTCACAAGCTCCGTCTCGTTTAAGCAGAATTTTCCGCTTTCGTTCATCCAGGCCTCCTCCACCGTTACCCCGGCCACCCGGGCCAGAAACATATGGTGGCTTCCCAGAGGACGCACCTCTTCCACCTTACACTCCAGATTCAGGGGGCTTTCCGCAATTCCCGGGGCCGCTATGTGTCTGGAAGGCAACGGCGTAAGATGCATGTTTTGATACTTATCCACATCCCGCCCGGACTTCACGCCGCAATAATCTGTGGCATACGCAAGTTCCTTTGTCACCAGGTTTATGACAAACTCTCCTGTGTCTCTGATTATATCATAAGAGTACCGTTCCGGTCTCACCGAAATGGAAACCATAGCAGGTTCTGAACATACGGTTCCGGCCCAGGCCACAGTGATAATGTTCGCGCGCTCTCCCGGCCTCCCACAGCTCACCATCACTGCCGGTACGGGATAGAGCATGTTTCCTGGTTTCCAATATTGCTTTCCCATAGTTCTTATCCTCCAATTTCTCTCATGCTGCGCCCTGCACCGGAGATTTTCCCCTCCTTGAAATCCTCGTGCTCCATGGGCTTTTGTAGAATCGCCGCCTTCATGGCCTCCCTTAATTCCTGACCTCGAAGATGGCGGATATCAATCTCGCGG
>CAPNGW010000274.1 GCA_948665105.1 uncultured Lachnospiraceae bacterium | reverse complement strand
CGATATCGGCAGTGGCTTCAATGACGACCCGCTGTGGCTGATTGCGGCAGTCAGCGCCTATGTCCGGGAGACCGGAGATTCATCTATACTTACCGAGATGGTTCCCTTTGATAACGACCAGGCTCTGGCCGCTCCCCTGATGGAGCACCTGACCCGGTCCTTAAATTACACCGTCACCCACAAGGGCCCCCACGGACTTCCACTGATTGGCCGGGCCGACTGGAACGACTGTCTGAATCTGAATTGCTTCTCTGAGCATCCCGGGGAGTCCTTTCAGACCTTCGGCCCCGATGACGGCCCGGTGGCAGAGTCTGTGTTTATCGCAGGCATGTTTGTAAAATACGGGGAGGAATATGCTGAGCTTTGTGAACTGATGGCGGGGGCAGAGGAAACAACCCAGGATAAGACAGTGGCAGGCCAGATAAATCCCGACGGCCCCTCCATGTCAGAGGAGGCAGCATGGGCAAGAGAAGAGGTCTCCCGAATGAGAACCGCCATTCTGGAACACGGCTGGGACGGAGATTGGTTTCTTAGGGCCTATGACGCCTATGGCAACAAGGTTGGCTCCAAAGAATGTGAGGAGGGACAAATCTACATTGAGCCCCAGGGCTTCTGTGCTCTGGCCGGTGTGGGTGTGGAGGAAGGACTTGCCGAAAAAGCTCTGGACTCCGTGAAAAAACGCCTGGATACGAAATACGGCATCATGCTCCTTCAGCCCGCCTACACCCGCTATCATTTAGAGCTGGGGGAGGTCTCCTCCTATCCGCCAGGCTACAAGGAGAATGCCGGTATTTTCTGTCACAATAACCCCTGGGTATCCATTGCAGAGACTGTCCTGGGAAGAGGCCAAAGAGCCTTTGAAATCTATGAAAGGACCTGCCCTGCTTATTTGGAGGAAATCAGCGAGATTCACCGGACAGAGCCCTACGTCTACTCTCAGATGATTGCGGGGGCTGACGCAGTGCGCCATGGAGAAGCCAAGAACAGCTGGCTTACAGGAACCGCCGCCTGGACCTTTGTAAATATCTCCCAGCATATCCTGGGAGTTCGTCCCACCCACCAGGGGCTGACTGTGGACCCCTGTGTGCCGGAGGATTTTGGTGATTTTACTGTGGTACGCTCATTCCGGGAAGGTATCTACACCATACAGGTTGAGAATCCCGGCCATGTGGAAAAGGGGGTATGTCAGCTTCTGGTGGACGGAAAGCCCGTGGACGGATGTGTGATTCCTTACGTGAAGGGGAAGCTTCAGTATGAGGTGCGTGTTGTTATGGGTATTGCTTTGCATACTTCTCAACAATGGCTTCCATTTCAGACCATTTCTTCTCCATGTCGGCCACCAGAGCAAACTGGGTGCGGCAACGAATCAGGTTGTGGTCCTTCTTGTGGACTTTAAAATATACGTCGCCCTGGAGATAGTCGGTCAGGAAGCGCATGCCGCATTCCAGAGTCATGATTTTGGCGCCCATGGGCAGCATCTTAAGCTCGGTGTCGGTGAGACTTCCCTTACAGCCTTCAATGTAACCCTTGACGTAGAGCTCGTACAGGTTCAAATCCAGGGATGCCTTGCTGGCATCCTCCTCATCCTCAGCGGCGGTGTTGGCCCCAAAGCGGATGGAATCGCCAAAGTCATAAAGTGACAGGCCAGGCATCACGGTGTCAAGGTCGATGACGCAGATGGCTTTGTGGGTCGTATTGTCCAGCATGATGTTGTTGAGCTTGGTGTCGTTGTGGGTAACCCTTAAGGGAAGCTCACCACGGCTTAACATGTCGGTGAGGATGGTCATATCCTTCTCGTGGTTCATGACAAAGCTTATTTCCGTCTGGGCCTTCATCATGCGCCCCCGGTCATTTCCCTGTACTGCCTGAAGAAATGTCTCGAACCGCTTCCCGGTGTTGTGAAAGTCCGGGATGGTCTCGTGGAGGGTGTCCGCCGGGTAGTCCGAAAGAAGGGACTGGAAATTGCCGAAGGCCACTGCACTCTCATAGAAATCTTCGGGTTTTTCCACAGCGTCGAAGCTTTTGGCATCCTCCACAAAATTATACATGCGGTAGCAGCCGCCGTCCCCGAAGTAAAAGCTCTCCCCGGTTTTTAAGGGGATTACATGGAGTGTTTCCCGCATGGGGTCTCCGCCCCGCTCCCGAATTTTATCTGCAAGATAATTCGTGACGCCGGTAACATTTTCCATCAGAGCCTTTGTGTCCTGGAAAATGTCCGTATTCATGCGCTGAAAAATGTAGCGGCGTTCTCCCTCTCCTCTGGCGGTCACCAGGTAGGTGTCGTTGATGTGGCCACTTCCGTAGAGTTCTATGGAAATGATATTTCCTGTAAGGTCAAATTTTTCAATAATCTCTTTTAAAAACTCTTTGTTTGTTGTATCCATGCTTACCCCCATAATTTCTCCGGGTACAATCCCCGCTTCTTCATGTCGGCCACCGCTTCCATGACTACCTGCTTATCCTCATGGTAGGTGACGCCGTACCAGCGGTCCTCAGACTTTAATACATCCACCACGGCCTTGTTCTCCGTAAGCAGGTCGCTTACCACCATGGGAATAAAAAATTCGCATTTCATGGGATTTTGAGAGAGGTTCTCGTTTAAGAATACCGGGAACTGCTCCTCAAGCTCCGTAAGGATGCTGGGGGTAAAGCCCCACATATTCATGGACACTGTGCTGTTATCGGGAAGCCGTACCCAGGTGGCTCCGTCATCCTCAGAATATGCCGCATATCCATCCACCTTCTGAATCTTTGTGCGCTCGGTGACCTCCAGAAGATGGCCGTTCTCATCTATCTGGCACACACCCCTTGCCACATGCCCGTTCTCGGTGAGGGTATTCTCCAGGATGTAGCCCACCATGGAATAGCGGTATTTCTCATCATCCTGGTGCGTGGTGAGATAATCGTACATCACCTGGAATGCACTGCGCCCATAATAATCATCCGCATTGATAACCATAAAGGGGCCATCTATCACATCCTTGCAGCTTAAAATTGCATGGCCTGTGCCAAAGGGCTTCACCCGGCCCTCTGGTACGGTAAAGCCTTCCGGCAGCACCTGCTCCTGGTATACATAAGTGATTTTCATCTGCTTGCGGATGCGCTCTCCTATGCAAGCCTCAAAGTCCGCTTCATTTTCCCTCTTAATAATAAAAACTGCTTCCTCGAAGCCTGCTTTTTTGGCGTCATAAATGGAAAAGTCAATGATAATATGACCGTCTGCATCGATGGGGTCAATCTGTTTTAGTCCTCCGTAACGGCTTCCCATGCCCGCCGCCATAATTACCAGTACCGGTTTCTTCATTTCTGGTTCCTCCTGTTCATTTACTTTTCTTTTTTAGTATATTTCCGAACTTTTGTCCGGTTGTTCTTCTTTTGTGCTTCCGCTTTGACTTGTAGTATATCATAAATCTCTGAAAAAGTTCTTTGCACAATTTTATATTGTATTTGCACAATCTGCACTTTTATATTAAAATGGAAGCAGAAAGGAGAAGCCATGTCCTATGTCAGTGTTCCGCTAACAGAAACATTTTCCATTCCCTCCATTGTGACCATCCATTATTATGAATATGGCAGTGATTATTATTACGCAGGAGAATCCCATAATTTCTGGGAATTTCTCTGTGTGGACAAGGGGGAGGTGGAGGTGCTTGCCGGGGAAAATCGCCGTATTTTGTCCCGGGGAGATATTATTTTTCATGAGCCCGGAGAATTTCACGCTCTGGGCGCCAACCGCGGTATTGCTCCCAATCTGGTGGTTATCGCCTTCCGATGCGATTCCCCGGCCATGGACTTTTTCCGGAAGGGTGTCTTCACCGTGAATGACTACGAGCGACGGCTTCTGGCCCGGATTATCACGGA
>CAPNGW010000273.1 GCA_948665105.1 uncultured Lachnospiraceae bacterium | reverse complement strand
GAAGCCGACCGCCGGGGTTGGCAATGCTGGGGGCTTCGTTCTTCACTGTCTGGCTGATGCTCTGCCAGGCGAAGGTGCCGGACACCAGGATTGACCCTGTCAGTGCAACAGCGGCTGCCGCTGCTGTAATTTTCTTCCCCTGCTTCGACAGCTTGAGCTTGTCTGATATCTTACTTGACATATTTCTTTCCCTTTCCGTTTCTACATTTTAGATTGCGTTCTATCTCTGTAACGGTCTGTCTTCTGTTGATAGTAATCCAGGGCTTTTTATCCCTATTCCTCCCTGCATGCCCTCCAAAAGCTGCGAATTGCCCAGATTAGGCCGGAAAACAGGGCCAGAAACAACAAAGCAAGTTTCCAGTACCGGCTGAGAAAGCTCATAGCGACTCCCAGTGCATGGTTATGAAAGATTACCTTACCCACCACATTGGCAGCGGGAACCAGAAGCTTATCCCGTTCCTTGTTCATCACACCTTTTGTTTCAAAGGCTCGCTGGCCGGTATTTTCGTAATCCTCGATAATCCCGATAATCCGGTGGGTAACGGTGGTCTGCGCATCCCGCATGTAGGTGATATCGTCCCCGATTTTAAGCGTGCCGGGTTCCACCCGCCTGGTAAGGACCAGAGCTCCTTTGGGGATTTCCTCCTGCATGGACGCGCTCAGAACATTGTGCATGGAAAAGCCAAGCACGGAAACCGGCGCGCCCTTCCCGCCGCTTTTTATAAACAGGATGCAAAGCACCAGAAGAAGCAGCGCCCCATAGTATGCAAAATCCCACAGCAGTCTCTTCCTTTTCTTCTTGTGGGTGTTTTCCATCTCCCGCGTCCTTTCATTCCTCTTTTAAGATTTTCAACTGCTGGTTTTTCCCGGATTCATGGACTTACTACAGAAGAATCATTCTGTGGTAGTTGTTCAGGGAAGAAGGCGGCATGAAGCTCTAAAATCTGTTTATTCGCATAAAAAGGCGTGACATAAAAACCTTTTTGGCAGAGTTTTGCAAAAAAGGTGAATTTATCACGCACAAAAAGGAGATAAAAGTCAAAGAATCTTGACTTTTACCCCTGACTATGATAGTCTATGGCAAAGAAATCCATTTTTGGACATTTTTTTACCACAGAATGATTCTTCTGTAATTTAAGACAGGCCGGCGCTTCCAAAGCGAATTTTTTTTAACCTTTTTCAGCTCACCAGCCCCAGGTCTTCTATTTTGCTGCGGTGCTCCTTACCGGTGGTGAGGATATAAATCCGGGTGGTGTTGATGTTGGAGTGTCCCAGTATATCCGCCAGCTTTGCCACATCATGATCGATACTGTAAAACATTCTTGCAAAAAGGTGTCTGAGATTATGGGGAAACACTTTGGAAGCGGGAACATTGGCTCTCTCACACAGGGCCTTCATCTCTTTCCAGATATTGGAGCGGTTGAGGGGCTTACCCGTCCGGGTAACGAACACTGGTCCGGTATGAATCCCCTGAACTTTGACGTAATGCCGCAGTTTCTTTCTCAAAGCGGCGGGCAAAAATACCCTCCGGGTTTTCCCCTTGCAGCTCACCACGGCCTCTCCCTGTGCAAGAGCCTCCACCGTGATGTAGGAAAGCTCGCTCACCCGGATTCCTGCAGCGCAGATACTTTCCAGAAGCAGCGCCAGACGCTGGTTTCTCTTTTCTTTGGCTACGTTCACCAGACGGAAGTATTCCTTACGGCTGATCTCCTTTTCTTCCGGGCAGTAGAACCTTTTGGATATCTTAAAGGGCTTGACGCAGCAGCTTTCAAAGCCCCATAGGCGAAGAAATCCGTTAATTGCTGCCAGGGCCACATTGGCAGTGGACGCAGCATAAGCTTCTCCAAGCATCGTCTTGTACTCCAGCACCAGCGCCTTCTCGATTTTTCGGCCTGCGTAGCGGGCAATGAACAGCTCTACATTGTGTAAATACTTTTCCACAGTGGACGCACTTTTCTCTGCTTCCAGCAGGAACATTTCATATGGCTTTATCATGCTTTCCTGTATCCTCTTTTGTCTCATATGTAATCCCTCCGGTAAAAAATCCGTGGCATATGCCACGGACTTTGTCTACAGTCTGATTTCACCCAATGGGCAGCTGCCTGAGCATCAGATTATCCAATCTCAGCCTCCATCACTGCATTTTCCCTCTGTAAAACGCATTTCCCTCCAGCATGGCTCTGATGGAGCCAAACCTCCGCTCACAGAGCTTTTCACATATGGAGAGTACTTCTGCATTTTCATAGTTGTGTACTGTATATTTGCGAATACCATCCCACAGATGGAACAGAAACACCACGCCATCCTCCGTCAGGTACTCATTCCAGTAGCCGGGCTCCAAATGCTTGGAAATGAATTCTTCCCATACTTTTTCCTTTTTCCTGGGAAAGGAGACTGCAAAGTCTTCCCCTTCCGCCCTGATGGCAAAGCCCTCCGCCCGAAGGTCATAGATGGAATCATCCACCCCCACTGCATAGCTGTAGCACCGGTTGGCTTTGTACCCAAAATCAATCTCATATCGGATTCCGTGGGAAAAAAGCACCCCTTCTGTCAGATGAATACAGAGAATGCAAGTATTGGGATCCGATTCATTGGTGTGGCCGTTGTCGTACCACTTGGAAAAAGCCTGCCGCAGCTTTACAGCCAGCTTTTGATTCCGCTCTTCCAGAATATGTCCCAGATTCTCCGCAACTCCATGAGCTTTAAACCAGTCCCCGCAGATGGCGACCTTGGGATTTTTGCGTATTTCCTGCATTTTTGTGGAAAGTCCGTAGGTGATAATATAAAATGCTCCGTTTTCGTAGTAGCTGTTCACCGAGCGGACAGAAGGATTCTCACCGTCTGAGGTAGCCAATGCAATCAACGTGTCCTTTCCAAACCGCTCCTTCATAATTACCTGTGCTTCCTGTGGAAATTTTTCATTCATCTCGTTTTTTGCTCCTTACTTTTTCATTTGTTGTTCCCATTGAAGGATTTAACATCCATGAATAAAATTCGTCCGCTCCCCCCGTTCTGTTGCCGGCAGTGCGATACCCTGTTTACGTCCGGCTTCAAAGCATTTGAGCATCCAGGCCATGTTGTGGGCAATATTGCGCATGGTCTGCATGCCTTCCGCATCCAGCTCTGCTTCTGCTCCATCCGTGCCATGAACCATGTTCCAATAAGTAGAGCCAGCTACCGGCATCTGAGAAATTCCGAAATATTTATTCAGCACATCAAATGTAGTGCTGGTTCCGCCCCGGCGCGCCACCGCCACTGCTGCCCCGGGCTTATAAGCGAACATTCTTCCGCTGCTGTAAAAGACACGATCCAGGAAAGAAAGAATTCTTCCGCTTGGATGTGCGTAGTACACCGGCGTTCCAAATACAAAGCCGTCTGCCTCTTTTGCTCTTTCTATAAATTCATTCACTGCATCATCGTCAAAGATACAGCCGTTCTCACTGCACTTGCCACATCCGATGCAGTCCCGGATGGGCCCTCCTCCCAGCTGAAATACTTCATATTCGACTCCCTCAGCCTTCAGAACCCTTCCGATTTCCTCCAGTGCCCGAAAGGTTGTGCCCTTCTGGTGGGCGCTGCCATTTAGCATCAATACTTTCATTGCATTGTCTCCTTTACTCATCCTATCTATATATATTATCACATTGCCCGCCGTCTTACCACTGAAAAACTTCTGCTTGCGCTGTCAAACAAAATTTTTTATACTTAATATAAGATTATTACTGCCACAATTTTACAGTTAAGCTTAAGGAGCCCCCATGAAAGTATTTACCGACACCCTCTCTTTGCAGAGTACTGACAGTCTGACCCGGAAGATTTTTCACGAAAATTCCTTCTTTTTTGATATTGAAACCACCGGCTTCTCTGCCAGGCACTGCACCGTCTACCTGGTGGGCTGCGC
>CAPNGW010000272.1 GCA_948665105.1 uncultured Lachnospiraceae bacterium | reverse complement strand
TTGATGCTGCCGGTGATGATGTTCATCAGTGTGGATTTTCCGGCGCCGTTGGGGCCCAGCAGACCATATATTCCACAATCCAGCTCCAAAGAAACATCATATAGCGCGGTTTTATCCTTATATTTTTTTGTAATATGATTCAGCATCAGCATAATGATATCTCCTTTTACATTCCCGGACCAATCATTTCGATTTTGCGGTAATTGTCTTTTCCTGCAAACAGGTCGTCCTTGGAAATCAACGCATACTTATATTGATGAACCTCATAGGAGCCGTCATGATTGTCCGTTGCATCGTAATCGTACACAAATAAGAGGTCCGTCTCTGTCTCTCCGCGAAAATCCAGGGACCAGCCGTTACGCAGATTGACAAGGGGCGTTTTGGTGATTGCTCCGGTTTTTATATTGACAAAGTACCATGTGGGATCCGCGGAAAGATTCCAATCCCGGCAGCAAAGGGTGTCGCCAAGTGTATCCAGAATCAAATTTTGAGGGAGGGTACAAAGGGTCTTTTTTTCACCCGTGTTGATATCCAGCACCTCAATATTCTGATTTTCTTCTGAGGAATAATACAGACTGTCTCCCAAGAGTTTTCCGGAACTGGCATATATGTTGGACAGTCTTGTAATCTCTTTTGGCTTACCGCCGTCCTGGCTTAGAAGAGCATATACATCAAAAGAGTTAGAATACAATTCTTTATACACATCATCGTCCCATATTTCATCCCGGGAGAGCTCCTTGCCAAAATCGGTGCCGCACAACAGGAAATCATTTTGACTGCAGCCGATAATCTCCCACGAAATATTGTCATCAAAATCCATGGAACAGACTTCATCAAAGGAAAGGGATTCAAGATTCAAAAACATCAGTTTCCGCTGAGACGAGGTGGTATAGGTTTGGTTGCCGTCTTTGTCCGCAGAAAGCTTTTTGGTAATCACATAAATGCCCTTATCGTCTCTGATTAGCTTATCCTCAAGGGTAAGAGTGGCGTCAAAGGTATAGATTTTTTTCCGTTCTGTACCGTCAAGGTTTGCGCGATACAGAACAGCGGGCCGGCTTTCCACGGGGCTTCCTTCACCTCCCGAGAAAAGGGTTTCCTGGGTAAGGGAGCCGTCATCGTCGTATTCACGGCTAAAGATATAGAGATTATCTCCGAATACAAAAAGGAGTGTGCTGTATAATGGGAAATCATCGTATGAGAATACCGCAGGGCAGTCCAGAGAGTCGTGCTTGCACCCTGCCGTACTGCACAAGTAAATCTCGCGGCCGGTGGCAAAATCCATATACATGAGATGTGTTCCGTAATTGCCGTCCTGTAGCTTGGCTACGTCTCCAGTCAAATAATAATAACCGTTTTCTGTGTTGCAGGCGCTCTCGCCGTAGCGGTTAGATAAAAATTGCAGCTCTCCGCCTGTAGAGGCAACGTTATTACCACCAGTGTTTTGCTGTACATCGAAATTCTGCTGGGAGCCAGAATTCCCGTCTGTTGTATCAGCTTTACTGCTGCACGCACACAGAGAGAAAGAGACAATCACAGTTACCATAAAAAGAACAAATATTTTTTTCATAGTAAAAGACCTCCTTGTTTTTCTTACAAGGAGATCTTAATGGATAAAAGTCAAAAATCGGTCAAACTGATAAAAAGATTTTCACACAGGCTCCTTGGGAGGTGTTTGAAAGCTCCAGCTTACCACCATGCTTTCGGCACAGAAGCCGGCTGACGGAAATTCCGATTCCCATATGCCCGTCCTTGTGGGCAGTCAGCAATTTTCCTCCTGTTCCATTTAGAATTTCCCGGGGAAAACCATTCCCGTCATCTGTCATAGTAATCATAAGTGTCCGATTTTCCAGAGAAAATGTAAGCTGTATCCTCTGCTTCGCATAGCGCAGTGCATTATTCAGCATATTCTCCAAAACACGGTACAACAAGGCGGAGTCAACCTGTATTTCTTCCTGAGGCAGATGGCTGGCAACCTGTAGGCCGATTCCTTTTTGTTCCGATAAAAGGGATAAATCCTCCGTAATATCTGTCGAGAGCTTTCTTGCGTTTACAGGCTTTCGGTTGAGCTGCGTCTCTTCAGATTGGTTTAAAAGCCTGACGGATTCGGTATACTGTTCCAGCCGTTTCGCCGCCGCCCCCAGATTCTGTGCGATACGGGTTGTTTTCTCTCTGGTCATTTCACCGCTCTTCAGTCCCTTTTCCAGATACTCGGTATAACCCTCAATGATAGCGATGGGATTGCGCAAATCGTGGGCAATGGAAGCCTGCATCAGCCGCCGTTCCTCCAGCATATTCCACACAGTTTTATAATTTTCATAAAGCGCTGAGCGCATATCGTCAAATGAACGGCACAAATCCCCCATTTCGTCATTGCAGGAATAGGTAACTGCAAAATCCAGATTCTGCCGGGAAATTTGTTCTGTTGCATTGGCCAGCAGCCGAAGAGGCTGCTTCAGCTTCCGATGGTAAAAATACATACCGCACCAAAGAATCGCGGCAAATGCAAGAACCATCGGAGCGGCCAGCATGGTTATACCCAAGACTTGATAGGCAAGCTTTCTTTTCGGCGACAGAGAATCCACGCCGGTTTCAATCTTCTCAACGGAATAACGAGTCTGTTTGATGTCTTCCTCCGTCAAGATATCACCACTTTCAATACGTAAAAACGGCAATGATAATAAATCATCTCCCAAAGCCAGCAAATGTGTGCTGGTGGTAACCTCTCCATCAGAAAAGGTTTGTTCAACGGTAAGATATACTTTGTTGGGATCCGGCAAAAGCCAGTTCCGAAAAGCAGCGCAGCCGCTTATAATCAGGACAGACGCCAGCGTTACGGTTCCGATAGAAAAGCAAATCGTCAGTATCAGAAAGCGGCGCAGGGGCAGACTATACCATCGTTGCTTTAGCGTTTCCATTTGTATCCCACCCCCCAGACTGTTTCAATATATTCTTCTCCTGTCACCTGGTGGAGCTTTGCGCGGATTTTTCGGATATGCTCCTTGATAACATCCGCACTGCCCTCTGCATCGTAGCCCCATATCCGCTCATAAATCCGTTCCCGGTCAAATACCTGACCGGCATTTGTCAGAAGAAACTCAATCAAATCAAATTCTTTTTTCGATACTTCAATCTCAGTATCCCTGTAAAAAATGCGGCGTTGCGAAAGATTTACAAGAAGCTCTCCCGAGGTTCGTATGGAAGCACAACTTAAGCGGGCGCGTTCATCCCGTCTGAGATGTGCAGCGACTCTGGCCGAAAGCTCTTTTAAACTGAAGGGCTTGGTGATATAATCATCCCCACCGTATTGCAGTCCGTTGATTTTATCCTGCTCAGTAATCCTTGCCGTTACGAAAAGAATCGGACAGGAAACATGATTTCTTATGTTTTTGCAAAGCTCCAATCCGTCTGTTCCCGGCATATTGATATCCAGTATTATCAGATCCGGCTCTTTCGGCAGTAGCTTTAAAGCATGGTCGGCGCAGCTTGCAGTATATACTTCATAGCCTTCATCACCTAAATGGTCAGAAAGCAGCTCAGTAATCATTGCCTCATCATCCACAACTAAAATTTTATGCTTCATACCAACACCTCCTCAGCTGTGAAATGAAAAAAGTCCGATTTATCGGACCTTTTCGAGGAACATATCTTTTGTATGTTCCTATTATAACGGAGATGGAGGGATTTGAACCCTCGCGCCGGCAAAGCCGACCTACCGGATTTCGAATCCGGACCCTTCAGCCGCTTGGGTACATCTCCAGACGTATTTAGTATATCACAAATCTGCAAAAAAGCAACGAAAAATCTTGTAGATAAGGAAAGAATGGTATATGATAAAAGAAGATTCTTACTCGGGTGTTTGACACTTCTTTTTAACATCATATCGCAAGAATCCTTTATTTAAGCC
>CAPNGW010000271.1 GCA_948665105.1 uncultured Lachnospiraceae bacterium | reverse complement strand
TGGCCGTGGGCAATGCGCTCATGGAGATGTACAAGGAGATGCAGGAGGAGCTGAAGGAGAAGCAGGGCTTAGTGAGTCCCAAGCCTGTGAAGAAGGTGCCAAAACCCCAGGCGGTCATCAACGTGTCGGACAAGATGCACTGCCCGGACTGTGGTGAGCCCATGATTTTTGAGGAGGGCTGCAATATCTGCAAGAACTGCGGGTGGAGCAAGTGCCATTAAAAAGTAATTGAGGCGGTGGAAGAATCCCGCAATATAGGAGGGTACTGTTGTAAAATTTGCAGCAGTACCTTCTTTTGTCAGGGGACGTCGACGGCGCTCCCATACCGGGTTCGCCATTCCCGGGGACTTAATCCTGTCCTCTGCTTGAAGGCATGGGAGAAGGTGAACAAATCTCCGTACCCCAGAGAATCTGCAATGTAGCGGATATCCACATCGGTGGTCTTAAGGAAGGACTTGGCCTTTGAGATTTTCAAATCCAGAATATACTGCTGGGGAGAGATACCCTGGTACTGCTTAAAAATACTGCAAAAATAGCTGCGGTCAATTCCGGCCATCCTAGCAAGCTGGGAGACGGAGATTCTTTCATAGATATGCTGGTCAATGTAAGTTACCGCTTCCTGTATGTAGCGGTGGGGGCCGACCTTGCAGGGCTCCCGCCTTTTATTGCATTTTATCAGCTCCTCCAGGAAGAAGCAGATGTGCCCCACTGTGGTCAGAGAGTCAAAACCGCTGTTTTCCGCATGGTGTATTACGTTGCTCAAGGCTTCCCAAAGGACGTGGGAGTAGCGGAGCGTGGGGGCATTTTCCCTAAGGCCGGCGGCCTCAATAAACCCAGGAAGAAGGGTTCCACGAAAACCAATCCAGGTATAGTGCCAGGGTGAGAGCACATCCGCCTGGTAAAATGTCAGCACATCAGGTGGAATCAGGAACAAATCCCCCACTGTCAGACGGTATTCTTCTCCCTGGATATGGAACCTGCCCCTGCCCTCCGTCACAAAATGCATCAGGTAAAAATCCCGGACATAAGGGCCGAAATGGTGGCCCGGGTCACAATTTTCCTGACCGTACTGCACCAGCTGAATGTCTTGAAAGGGATAGTGGGGAAAGAAGCGGCTGAATGTTTCCATCAAAAGGACCTCCTGGAATCTGGCGTTTTCTAAAAAATATCACATTTTAACATGTATTGCAATCATTTTCCCATTCCGTTTTCAGAAAATCTCGGTATAATATTGCTTATCAATATGAGAATTTAAGGATGCGCCGGATATTTCCGGCGTGGAAGGCCAAAAGGAGGAGAAGAAACATGAAAATAACATTTATGGGAGCAGGCAGTACTATTTTTGCGAAAAATGTGCTGGGGGACTGTATGCTTACGGAAGCATTGCAGGATGCGGAGATTGCCCTTTACGACATTGATGCGGAGCGGCTGAATGAGAGCTTTGAATTGATATCGGCTCTGAACAGAAATATCAATGAAGGCCGCGCTGTCATTCAGAAGTATCTGGGGGTGGAGCAGCGAAAGGATGCCCTGCGGGATGCGGCTTTTGTGGTGAATGCCATTCAGGTGGGCGGTTATGAGCCCTGCACGGTTATTGATTTTGAGATACCCAAAAGGTATGGCTTACGGCAGACCATTGCCGACACCCTGGGGATTGGCGGGATTATGCGGGCGCTTCGCACCATTCCCGTGATGGAGGATTTTGCCAGGGATATGGAGGAGGTCTGTCCCAATGCGTGGCTTTTGAACTACACCAACCCCATGGCCATGCTCACCGGATATATGCAGCGGTTCACCAGGGTAAAGACCGTGGGCCTGTGCCACAGTGTTCAGGTTTGCTCCGGGGATCTTTTAAAGGCCCTGGACATTGAGGTGGACGGCTTTGTGGACAAGATTGCCGGCATCAATCACATGGGCTGGCTTTTGGAGATTACAGACCGAAAGGGCAATGACCTGTATCCCATGATTCGTAAGAGGGCGCTTGAGAAAAATGAGAAGGAAATTCACGCGGACATGACCCGCTATGAGTATATCCGGTATCTGGGCTACTACTGCACCGAGAGCAGCGAGCACAATGCGGAATACAATCCCTTCTTTATCAAATCCAGATACCCGGAGCTGATTGAGCGGTACAACATCCCCCTGGATGAGTACCCCAGAAGATGCGTCAACCAGATTGCCGACTGGAAGAAGCAGAAGGAGGAGCTTTTTGCCGGGGGCAGCATCACCCATGAGAGAAGCAGGGAATATGCCTCCCACATTATGGAAGCCATGGTCACAGACAAGCCATATCGGATTGGGGGAAATGTGATAAACAACGGGGCGATTACCAACCTGCCCGCCAAGGCCTGCGTGGAGGTGCCCTGTCTGGTGGACGGAAATGGCATCCATCCCACCTTTATCGGGGACCTGCCGGAGCAGCTTGCAGCCATGAACAGGACGAATATCAATCCTCAGCTTTTGACCATTGAGGCTGCAAGAAGCCGGCGGAGAGAAGACATTTACCGGGCGGCCATGCTGGATCCTCACACGGCAGCAGAGCTGTCTATCGATGATATTGTGGCCATGTGCGACCAGCTGATAGAGGCCCATCAGGCAAAGGGCTATATGCTGGAATACAAATAAATCCCTGGGACAGGGGTATGCACACAGCATATTTTGCATTTTAACACGGCTGTTAAATTATAAAGAAAATCTAAAAAATATAAAGTTTTTCTTGATAATTTCTTGATTTTTTTATCGACAAGGATTGACAAATTTTTAATTATCACATAAAATTTATCGTATGAGTTTGTAAAATACTCAAATAAAAAGGAAAGAGAGAGGGTTTATTTTATGTTCAAAAAATTTACCAACGGCTGTGTTAAGCTGGTGCAGAAATTTTTGCCGGACGCCTTTGTGTTCTGCATAGTTCTGACAATCATCGTGTTTATCGCGGCAATTCCGGTAACCGGCATGAACCCCATTGAGGTGGCCAACGCGTGGGGGTCCGGCATATGGGGACTGTTACTGTTCTCCATGCAGATGGCGCTGGTACTGGTACTGGGCAGTGCATTGGCCAATGCACCTGCGGTGAAGAAATTAATTGTCATGCTGGCGGGCATCCCCAAGAAGCCTGTCGGGGCGGTTATCTTCGTGACTGTGATTTCCGCAATCTGTAACTTTATCAACTGGGGCTTCGGCCTTATTATCGGAGCGCTTCTGGCAAAAGAGGTTGCCAAGAAGATTAAAGGACTGGATTACCGTTTGATTATTGCGTCCGCTTATGGCGGATTTATCATCTGGCATGCTGGTATTTCCGGTTCCATCCCACTGGGCATGACCTCTCTGGGAGCAGACGGCGCGGTGGCAAATACCGGCGGTGTAGTTACCGATATAATTCCCACCTCCCAGACGATTTTTTCTGCCTGGAACTTAATCATGGTAGTGGCTGTGGTGGCTGTGGTTGCAATCGTGAATGCATTTATGCATCCCAGCCCCAAGGATGTGGTGTCCATTGACCCCAAGCTTTTGGAAGACGAGCATAAGGCGGAGGCGCCAAAGCCGGTAACTCCCGCGGAAAAGCTGGAGAACAGCATGATACTTTCCTATCTGGTGGTACTGCTGGGCCTGGTTTATATGGTGTACTATTTTGTCAATGCCGGATCGATTCTGAATGCCTTGTCACTGAATATTGTAAACCTGATTTTCCTGATTCTTGGAATCGCTTTCCATAAGACCCCCATCGGATATGTGCGGGCCATTACGGAAGCTGCCTCCAGTGCAGGCGGAATCATCCTGCAGTTCCCCTTCTATGCGGGTATTCAGGGAATCATGACAACGGCAGGGCCCAGCGGGGCATCCTTGGCCGGTGCAATCAGCAATGCCTTTGTGAGCATTTCCAACCAGCAGACATTCCCCGTTCTCTGCTATCTGGCAGCCGGTGTCGTGAATTTCTTCGTACCTT
>CAPNGW010000270.1 GCA_948665105.1 uncultured Lachnospiraceae bacterium | reverse complement strand
ACTTTTCCATGGGCACATTGTATCAGACGGTATTTGAGAGCCAGGCGGCAGAGCTTCGGATGATGGGCCTTATGGGCTATGATGTGACCACCCTTGGAAACCATGAGTTTGACTATCGGACTTTGGGGCTCACCCACATGCTTGGCAGTGCTGCATCAAGCGGTGATGCTCTCCCGGCTCTGGTGGTGAGCAATGTGGACTGGGAAGCCACCATGGATCAGTGGGCCGGGGAGAGCCAGATTCTTTCGGACGTGACGGAGCTTAAGGCGGCTTTCGATACATATGGCATAAAAGATTATGTGATGGTGGAGAAGGGCGGCCTTCAGATAGCAGTTACCGGGGTGTTCGGCAAGGATGCGCTGGAATGTGCGCCTACCTGCCAGCTTAAGTTCAAGGACCCGGTGGAGGCCGTGAAGGAAACCGTGGCACAGATTCAGAAGGAAGAAAATGCGGATATGATTGTCTGCGTTTCCCACGGCGGAACCTGGGAGGAGGCTGACAAGTCCGAGGATGAAATCCTGGCAAAGAAGGTGCCCCAGCTTGATTTGATTATCAGCGGCCACACCCACAGCACCCTTGAGGAGCCCATTGTCCATGGAGAGACCATGATTGTTTCCACAGGCGAATACGGTATCCGGGCAGGCCGGGTGAAGCTTGGCCAGAAGGAGAACGGAAGATGGAAGCTTACAGACTATGAGCTGGCAGGAATGACCGCCGATATCGCGGAAAATGCAGAGGCCCGGGATAAAATTCAGGAGCTGGGAGGAACCATTGACAGCGACTACCTTAACCAGTTCGGCTACACCAGAGACCAGGTGCTTATATATAATCCCTGGAAAAATCCTGCCCTGGACGATATGTCCAAGTCCCTTCAGGAGAATCCTTTTACCAACCTGCTGGCGGACTCCTTTGTGGATACCTTAAATAAAATGCCGGAATTCGCCGATGACCCGGTGGATGTGGCGGTGGTGCCCTCCGGCGTTATCCGTGATGTGTTTGCGGAGAAAAGCGAAATTACCGTCTCCGACGTGTTCAATGTATTCTCCCTGGGGATTGGTGCCGACGGCGTGCCAGGCTATCCCTTAATCAGTATTTACCTGACCGGGGAAGAGCTTAAGACGGCAGCTGAGGTGGATGCCTCCATTTCGCCCATGATGAACACAGCCCAGCTTTACATGAGCGGTTTAAGCTATACCTTCAATCCCAACCGTCTGATTCTCAACAGAATTACGGAGGTTTCCCTGATGGATATGGAGGGTAACCGGGAGGAGCTTTTGGATGATAAGCTGTACCGTGTTGTTGCGGACCTCTACAGCGGACAGATGCTGGGGGCCGTTACCGACCAATCCTTTGGAATCCTGTCCATTACACCCAAAGACGCTTTGGGCAATCCCGTGGAGGACATGGAGGATTTCATTGTTCACAACAACGGACAGGAGGTTAAGGCCTGGCTGGCGGTGGCGCGGTATATGGAGAGCCTGGCTAGTGAGGATTCAGATGGGACGATTCCGGAATATTATAATGAGACCCAGAACCGGAAGGTCATGGATGACGACAGGAGCCTGGGGGCAATTTTAAAAAATCCCAACAAGATAGCCATTGCCCTTGTGTGTATTGTGCTGGCCGTGATTGTGATTCTGGTGTTGATTGTAGTGCTGATTGTGAAGCTGGTGAAGCGCCGGCGGCGAAAAAGGAGAGAAGCGCAATAACAATAGTAATAATGCAGGTATAAACTGTAAATAAGCAGGACTTGAATTTTACGTGATACCATGATAAGATAACATACAGGTGCGCGGATAGAATCGGAAAATTCTTACCGCAAACTGCAGCATCAGAAAATTTGATAGGAAGAACGTTCTGACCATAAGGGACAACTGAAAGGAAAGGCGCATGTATAATGGAATGGATACTACCCCTGTGCCCTTTTTGTGGTGCAGGGGTTTTTCTTCTACAGAAAAGTGTTTTCTGTAGAAGAAAAGCCTCCGGCAGGAGGCGCACCTCGCAGATATGAAATTTATTGCTTCGCAATACTGCTCGGGCGCAAAGGATGCACAGGGCGCATCCTTTATATATATTACAGAAAAGGGTGTAAACAAGATGACAGCAATGGAACTCATTCAAAAGCTAAACAGGGAAAAGGGCTTGACCAAAGAGGAATGGATATTTCTGATAGAGAACCGCACAGATGACACGGCAAAAGAGCTGTTTGCACTGGCCAGGAGTATTCAGCGGGAGCAGTTTGGAAATAAAATTTATACCCGTGGTCTCATTGAATTTACCAACTACTGCAAGAACGACTGCTATTACTGTGGCATCCGCCGAAGTAACCAGGGGGCACAGCGCTACCGGCTGACGACAGAGCAGATTCTTGATTGCTGCCGGACAGGGTATGACCTTGGCTTTCGCACCTTTGTGCTCCAGGGCGGAGAGGACGGGTACTTCACGGATGAGCGGATGGTGGAAATCATCTCGGAGATAAAAAGTGGATACCCGGACTGTGCCATCACCCTTTCTATGGGGGAGAGAAGCTTTCAGAGCTACAAGAAAATGTTTGAGGCCGGGGCAGATAGGTATCTTCTGCGCCACGAGACAGCGGACGAAGTGCATTACGGGAAGCTGCATCCCCCGTCACTGTCCGGGGCAGAACGGAAGGAATGTCTCCGCAACCTGAAAAAAATCGGCTACCAGACGGGAACGGGTTTCATGGTGGGGTCCCCGGGACAGACGGCGGAATGCCTGGCCCAGGATATGATGTTTATCCGGGAGTTAAATCCCCAGATGGTGGGAATCGGGCCCTTCGTCCCCCATCACGATACCCCCTTCGCATCAGAGAAAGGCGGAACGGTGGAGCTTACCCTCTATCTTCTGGGGCTTTTGCGGGTGATGCTTCCCAATGTATTGCTCCCTGCAACCACCGCCCTGGGCACCATTGATGCCAGGGGACGGGAGCAGGGGATACTGGCGGGGGCCAATGTGGTGATGCCCAACTTATCCCCCATCACCGTGCGGAAAAAATACGAACTGTACGACAATAAAATCTGTACCGGCGATGAAGCTGCGGAGTGCCGCCGGTGCCTGGAAGGACGGATGCAGTCCATCGGATATGAGCTGGCCGTGGACCGGGGAGATTACAGAGACTGGCCCATATAACGGTATTTATGGGTGAAACGGATAGAATCATTTTAGAAGGAGGAAATGGAAATGTATAACGTAATGTCGCCTAAAGCAGAGGAATTTATCAGCCATGAGGAGATTTTGGACTGTCTGAAATACGCACAGCAGAACAAGAGGAACCGGGAGCTGATTGATGGGATTTTGGATAAAGCCAGAGAGCGGAAGGGTCTCTCCCACCGGGAAGCCCTGGTGCTTCTGGACTGTGAGCTGGAGGATAAGAACCAGGAAATCTACAGGCTGGCGGAGCAGATTAAAAAGGATTTTTACGGCAACCGTATTGTGATGTTTGCCCCCCTGTACCTGTCCAACTACTGCATCAACGGCTGTGAATACTGTCCCTATCACGCCAAAAACAAGAATATTACCAGAAAGAAGCTGACCCAGGAGGAGATTGTGAAGGAAGTCACTGCCCTGCAGGACATGGGCCATAAGCGGCTGGCCCTGGAGGCCGGAGAGGACCCCAGGAACAATCCCATCGAGTATATTCTGGAATCCATCAAAACCATTTACGGCATCAAGCACAAAAACGGCGCCATCCGCCGGGTCAATGTGAATATTGCGGCCACCACCGTGGAGGAATACCGCATGCTGAAGGAGGCCGGAATCGGCACCTACATTCTGTTCCAGGAGACGTACCACAAGGAAAACTATGAGCGCCTTCATCCCACCGGACCCAAACACAATTACCAATGGCACACTGAGGCCCATGACCGGGCCATGGACGGCGGCATCGACGATGTGGGACTGGGAGTGCTGTTTGGCCTCAACAATTACCGCT
>CAPNGW010000269.1:234-3953 GCA_948665105.1 uncultured Lachnospiraceae bacterium | reverse complement strand
TGTAAGGCCAAGCCCGGGGCCGGGGTGCTTAGAGGACTGGATAGTGCTGCTTTTGTCCCGTCTGATTTGGCCTTCAAAGGTATTGTCTACAGTTAAAAGCAGGGAATGCTGCTCAGCTCTGCCCCGGAGAACAATCCGCTTGCGGCCGTTCTTCTGGGCGCAGCAGGCGTCCACGGCATTTTCCAAAAGGTTCCCCAGGATAACGGCAAGGTCATTGGAGGGAATATTCAATTCTTCAGGGATATCCGCATATATGGTAAAGTCAATCTGATTGTTCCTGGCCTGCTGGGCAAAGTGCAGCAGCAGAAGATTTACAGTTTGATTTTGACAGAAGACAATAGAGCTGTCCTCCGGCAAGGAACTTCGGTATTCCGTGAGATAGGATTCCAGCTTGTCGAATTCTTTGGCATTTAGATAGCCTGTCATGACAGTGATGTGGTGCCTCAAATCATGCCTTGCCTGTCTTGCTTCCGTTATTTTATCCTTTAGATTTTCATATTGCAGATTCTCCAATGTCAGTATATGGTTTTGCTGTTCCAGCCGGATATTCTTATCATATTCGTTGATTAGCCGGGCCATAAGGGAGTAGATTAAAAAGGCACCCAGATTGATACACAGCAAAAACAGTGCATTTGCAGGCTCAAGAGATATTTCAAGAGCTGTCTTTTCTTTGCTGTAGAGGTGGTAAAACCATAGCAAATAGAAGGTAGCCGGAATCAGCCAGAGATAGCGCCATACCGAAGAAGCGATATCCTTTTTGATGGCATTTGTGTAGATTTTTTGCATATAGAAAAATAGAGGAGGCAGAAGAAGCAGATGTTCGGCCAGCAGGATTACGGAAAAGGACCATCGGTAGGACTGGACAGCGAGTGCAGGAAACAGCAGGCCCTCGATGCATTTGGAGGTGACGACCAGCAGGTTGGCAATATTGGACAGCATCAGCAGCGTGAACAGTATTTTGCCGGGGTGTGCCCGGACTGCCAGAAAATAAAAAACAAAATAAACAAACGTACTAATTGCACTGATAATACCTTTTACAGCGGCAGGAAGCGAAGCCGCCAACAGGCCCAGTGCAATCTGCAAAAGCGTTATCAGTGCGATTTGAAGGAGGATTGCCGCCCTGGAATGACGGAGACTGTCCCGGAAGGGATAGAGGGCCAGGGACAGATAGGGCAGAAGGTTCAATATGGAGTAGAAGATAATTTCCAGTATCCTGTATAATGGGATAGTCATTCCTTAAGCTCCTTTCTCATCCTGTCAAATAGGAAGTTCGTATAAGCATTTTGAACATCCTTTGTTTTTCTGCGGCTTACATATATGATTTTTCCGTTGCTCATGGCAAGGCAGTTTCCCTCCTGTTCCGTAACCTCATAAAGATTTGCCAGGACTCCCTTGGAGCAGCGGCAGAAATATAGGTAGGGCTGAAGCAGCCGTTCAAATTCGGTCTGGGAAATGCGCGTACGGATATTATCTCCTTTTTTATTATAAATGGTTACGATATGATTATAGTATTCGGTGCAGATAATATTGCGCAAGAGAAGGATTTGTCCATCGGGCAGGGTGACAGACCGGCTGAACTCGTAGTTTTTAAGGTCCAGTCTCTTAAGCATATCCGAGATATCTTTTTCCGAAAAGGGCTTTCGGAGGTAGTATCTGGCATTTACCTCATAGCTTTCACTGGCAAATTCGTTGCTTGAGGTGCTAAATACAAGAAAAACCTCCGGATCCTGTTTCCGGATCTTGCGTGCGGTGTCAATACCGCTCATGCGGCCCATGTAAATATCCAACAGTATCAGCTCATATCTGCCCGGCCGGAAGGCCGCGAGAAATTCCTCCCCACTGTAAAAGTAGTCTATCACATTTTCTGTATACCCAAAGGCGGAAAGCTGCTGTTTCATCAGACTGGCAAGAAGCCTCAGCTCTTTTGGTTCATCATCTATAATTGCAATTTTCATGTGTTTTCTCCAAAATACAAAATAATCCACCTTCATGATACTATAGCAGCAATTCAAATACAAGATAGTTAAAATAACCGTTTGAGTAAAAATATTGCCGTTTGAGTTTTTTATATTGCTGGTCAGTAGTTTTGTTTTATATAATTTCCATCAACAATGATTTATATGGAAAGGAAAACGGCGATATGAAAAAGAAAAAAGAGAAAAAACCATTGGGTCTGCTGCTTTTAGTCTGCATGGTTCTTGGCCTGGCTGGCCTGGATTCAACTGTGGCTTTGGCGGCGGACAATGTTCCTGACAGCGTATGGACGGACTATGCCGCAGATGAATTTGCAGGCGGTGCCGGAACAAAGGATGACCCTTATCAGATTGCCACAGCTAAGCAGCTTGCGAAGCTGGCGAAAACGGTTAATTCCGGTGCTCCGGGGAGTGACCAAAGTGGCAAGTATTTCAAATTGACTGCCAATATAGATTTGAGCGCCCACCGTTGGGTTCCGATTGGGTATGGAGATGCAGTCGGCACATCCTTTTCAGGCTTTTTTGACGGCGGTTCTAATACCATCACCGGAATGGTGGTAGATGAGACTTCCAATAAAAAATTTGCAGGGTTATTTGGCACAATTGGAGTAAAGTCCACCGATGATGCCGTGGTAAAAAATTTAACGATTGAGAATGCCAGTGTTACGGTGGATACTTATGATTCCAGTTTATATTACGGAGCTGGCATTTTAGTGGGAAACGTCACCTTGGTAGGAGGTTATAGTGCGAATTATGCTCAAATTACAAACTGCCATGTAAGCGGGAATGTAACCGGTGGTATGAGAACAGGCGGCTTAATTGGTTCTGCGAGTTATGTTCAAGTATCTGATTCCACAGTAGAGGTCACAGTAAAAGGCCATGATGCGGCCGGAGGTTTTGTCGGCACCGACTGGCGTGGCTCCTATAATAGCTGCCAGGCTTTTGGGACAGTCGAAAGCAGCGGCTGGAGTACGGGAGGATTTGCTGGGTATATCGGAGGTGATACAGGCAGCCCGGCGACCATCGAAAAGTGCATTGCCAAGGTTGATGTTTCTGCTGGGGACTGGAATTTAGGCGGTTTTGCCGGGTATGTGGATTCTAATACGGAAATTTTAAATAGCGTGGCCTATGGCGATGTCACCAGCAACGTGACGGGTTGGAACCCCAAGGCTGGGGGATTTACAGGAACCAATATGGGCTTGGTAACCAACAGCCATGCGTTGGGAACAGTAACGGAGAGCGCACCGGGTTTTGACGCCGGCGGCTTTGTGGGCAGCGATGAGGGAGGCATAACCTCCGGCTGCTCCTTCAGCAGCGAGAAGAACACCGGATTGAGTGCCATAGGGCATACCCAAACCCCGGGAACCAACGATATTTCCGATGATTTGGATACCAAAGCGGTACAGGCCAACGTCTGTATGGATTACTACGGCGGACATCAGCACAGCGCCCAGTGGACGGTTGATACGGAGGCCACCTGCACAACGGATGGGAGCAAATCCCAGCACTGTGAACGCTGCGACGCCAAGGTCAATATTACGGCCATTTCTGCAACAGGCCATGTCCTGACAAAAACCAAGGCAAAGGCAGCGACCCACATGGTCCAGGGAAATACCGAATACTGGCACTGTGATATCTGCGGCAAGTATTTCAGCGATGAAGCCGGAACCAAAGAAATTTCCCATGACGATACCATAACTGAGAGATTATCGGAGCATACCGCCGATACTTCAGAATGGGACAGCG
>CAPNGW010000269.1:0-224 GCA_948665105.1 uncultured Lachnospiraceae bacterium | reverse complement strand
AAGGAATCATTGGAATCCCTGCGAGTGCGGTGAAAAGCTGAATACTGCCCAGCATAGTTTCAAGTGGATTGTCGATAAAGAAGCCACCGCAGCAGAAAAAGGATTAAAACATCAGGAGTGTTCTGTCTGCGGTTACAAGAAAGGGGCTGTGGAAATCCCGCCCACAGATACGGCCACAGAACCCACCGAACCGACAGAACCCACCGAACCGGCAGAACCCACCG
>CAPNGW010000268.1 GCA_948665105.1 uncultured Lachnospiraceae bacterium | reverse complement strand
TACATTTTGTCCATATTTTCATTGACAGCCTCCACCAGGTTCTCATACGCCCGGGGAGATACGTTGTTGGCGTCCACCGCCGCCTCCAGAGTGGAGCTGTAGCCTCTGGCTTTGGCCTTGAACATAAGCTGGCGCACCTGACCGCTGTAGAGGGCTGCCAGGGTATTCTGAAATTTGCTGTAGGTGGAATAAAGGCCCGTAAAGGCAGCTTTACGCACATCCCGGTTCTTGCTTGAGAGCAAGGAGATATACCGGCCATGGGTAATCCGCACCTGCTCACCGTTCTCATCGGTAATCTCAGGAAACTCCAAATCCGCATTGGAGAACAAGGCAAAAACCTCCTGAGGCGTCTGCTGCATTCCGCCGGTGGCTGCAATCAACTCTTCCATTTCCTCAGACAGCGTGTGCGCTTTCAATCTCTGAATTTCCTGAATCAGCAGACGATACTGCTCCAATCCGGGCTCTTCTTTCATGTACTGCTTAAGGGTTTCCGGGGCGACCTTAAGAATCGCCGGCTCCAGAAAGGCCAGACGGCTGTCGATGTCTACAATAACTGCCATCATCCGCTGATGGTTGGCCTGATTCTGGGAATTTTTCGTATCCACGTCGGTGGCGCGGCCGGAATAGTTGTACGCCAGATAGTAAGTCTCCAAACATTCCCGGTAGAGGTCTAAGGTCTCAAGCAGGTCTTTTGCGCCGGATGTCAGAGTCTCTTTTTTGCTCTCCACGGCTTTGGCCAACTCCTGGGCCTTCTTCACCGCCGCTTCCCAGTCTTCCACAGTGGAATACATGTCCTCTAACGCCCAGGTATTCTCCTTCTTTACTTCACTTCGTTTTGGTAATTCTTTTGCCATATCACCGATTCTCCCTTTTCTTTTTTATTTTCATTAATATTTCTTTAAAATTCAGTTCTGAGACAAATACTGCTCCCAGAACCAGCACTCCTCCAAGGATAAACTGTATACTGATTTTATCGCCCAGATAAGCAACTGACAATAAGGTTGCGAAAACGCTTTCAAAGGAAAGCACAATTCCGCTGGTGGTGGTGCTCACATATTTCTGGCCAAACAGACACAAGAGATAAGGAACGATGGTGGCTCCCAGAGCCAGATACAGAAGACTTCCAAGCTGTTCTCCTGTTAAAGCCTGAGGCGGAGGCCCGGAAATAAGGGCCGTCAAAGTGGCCAGCACAGCTGTGGTGCCCATCTGCACCAGATTTAAAAGAATCCCATCGTATTTTTTGGCAGACATTGCGCTTAAGACGATATGAAAAGCATAGGAAATGGCGCAAAATATAGTTATCACGTCCCCCTTATTGATGGTGCCTCCTCCACCAGCCAGAATCAGGCTGACACCAATCATGCAGACAAAAGCCGCCAGAAATTCCTGCTTTTTGGGGATTTTCCGCCGTATCAGCATGTACACAAAGGGCAGGATGATGACATAGCCTGCCACAATGAAGGACGAGCGGGAGGCTGTGGTGTACTTTAAGCCCACCGTAAAGGTGAGAAATTCAAAGAACAAGGCCACGCCCATGAAACTTCCGCTTTTAAAAAGCGCCTTTGTCATATGCTTAAGCCGCGGTGCAGCTATGAGAAGCATGGCAACAGCCGCCAGAATATAGCGGAAGGACAGCAAATAATAGGGGGAGAAGGTATCCACCGTCTGTTTTACAAACAAGTAGGCGGAAGCCCAGAAAGCTGCCGATATGAATAATGCCAGTACCCCGATTGTATACATGGACTTTTTTTCTTTCATACTGTCTCCTTTCGTCCGGATTGCTTCCGTCAAAACTGTAAATATTCCGGTACCATCAGGGCTTTTTCCTGAAACAGCCGTCTCACAATCTCCTTGTACTCGGAAAGCTTTTGGGATTTTCGAATTTTCCTGGCCTCCCGGTCCGCGTCTTCAAACATGCGAATCATGTAAAACCACAGCTCCTTCATCTTAAACAGCACGTTGGTGTCCCCGGACATTACCTCTGTGTAACCAGCAAGCAGCTGTTCATGGAAAGCATGCAGCTGTTCCTTGGTCACACAGCCTCCGTAAGCCACATCCAAAAAGCCGGGATTGGCCAGAAAGCCCCGCCCAATCATCACCTTCTTAACCTGTGGGTAAGCCTTCTGAAATTTCAAAAGGGCAATCACCGTAAACAAATCTCCGTTATAGCAGATATCATGGGGACAATTTCTGATTGCCTCCCCAAATACCTCCATATGAGGCGCATTTTTATAAAAATCCTTCTGTACCCTGGGATGTATAATCAATTCCTTAAGAGAATATTTGTTGTATATCTCAAGAATCGGGTAAAATTCCTCCGCATCTTCTATACCCAGACGGGTCTTGACGGAAATCTGCATATCTGTCTTTTCAAAAATCTGTTCTAAAAATTCCTCCAGCTGCCGGGGATATGCCAGAAATCCGGCTCCTCGCTTCTTTGCCACCACCGTTCCCGACGGGCATCCCAGATTCAGATTTACCTCCTCATAGCCCAGTCCCTTAAGCTCCTGGCATGTTTTTAAAAAGTCTTCTGCACTATTGGTCATAATCTGAGGCACGGTATACATCCCCTGGTTGTGCTCCGGCGCCACGTCATTTCTCTCCCGGTGGTTGAGCCCTCTGTTCCCGTTTGGCACGATAAAGGGCGTAAAATATTTGTCCGGCTGTCGGAAGTAGTCCTTCTGGGCATTCCGATACAGGTAGCCTGTAATCCCCTCCATGGGGGCATGGTAATATTGCATAGCCAGACCATTCAAGGTTTCAATGTCCGCTTCTGCACTCACAAAAACCGTTTCTTTCATCTTCTTTTACCTGATATTCCTGCTAAATCTGCCCGAATAATTTGTACTTCACCACAGCAAAGGCCTCCCTAAGGTACATATTGGGCACGGTATACCACATCACCGGAGCGCCAAGGCCTGTCACGTCCTTAAGACCCTGCTTTTTGGCGATTCCTACGCTTCGGAATACGTGAAAGCTATTGGTGACCAGCACAACACTGGCGTCGTCTGTGTCCATTTTCTCACGGCTGTATTGAAGGTTCTCATGGGTGTTTCGGGATTCCTCCTCCAGAATCATCCGCTCAGTAGCAATTCCCTTTTCCGAAAGATACTCCGCCATGGCCCGAGCCTCGGAAATGTCCTCTCCCTCTCCCTGTCCTCCGGAGAGAATCACCTGGGCAGTGGGATTCTCCTCAAGGTATTGATACGCCGCATCCAGACGGCGGGCAAGGTTATAGGTGGGCGTCCGGCCCCGAACCTGTGCCCCAAGTACGATGACATAATCGGCTCCCGGCTGTGGAGCTCCACTCCCATAGCCGATAATAAAAAATTCTGCAATTACTAATGTGAGAATGCCCAATCCAATAATTGCGCCTGCCACGGCTTTTACCAAGGTTGGAGCTGCTTTCAGGACGCGTCTTAATCCCTTCTGTCCTGCCGTCAGCAGGATGAAGAAGAGTCCCAAAAGAAGCCAGAAGTAAGTAAATTTATTGGTCAGCCCCGTCAATGCGGCATACAGGCCAAAGTAGACCAGATTTAAGATTCCGACGGTATATCCTGCTATTTTTATGGCCATATGGTTCCTCATTTCCGTCCTCCTTCTTTAATCCCTTGAGACACTATAGCTTAATCGTTCTCATTTCTCTCCTCTGGTGCAGCTGCCTCCTCTGACGGCACCAGTGTCCCCCTTCTGCGGTTGCTCATAAAGAGAAGCACCGCACCAATCACAATAAAGACAGAAATCAGCTGGGAGGTGGATAAAACGCCAACGCCCCCCCTATCGTCAAAGCGGAAGAATTCAATTACAAATCTGCCCACCCCGTAAAGCATCATGTACAAGGCACCCACATCCCCCCGATGCTTTGCCCGCTTGTGGAACAGCAGGAGAATTACTACAATCAGAAGATCCCCTGCGGAGGATAAAATCTGGGTGGGAATCAGCTTTACGCCCGCCGGAGCCAGGCTGCCTTCCGGGAATACAATCCCTATGGGGCAGGTGGTCTCT
>CAPNGW010000267.1 GCA_948665105.1 uncultured Lachnospiraceae bacterium | reverse complement strand
TTTATCATAAAAGACCCTGCAAAGCACTTTTTACAGAAAAAACTTCACATACTCGCCTTTTATGTTACAATGCACCAATCAACTCCTCAATTGCATCGCTGCAAAGCAGCGGGGTATTTGACCCTGGCGGCATTCGTCAAAAAGCCGTGTATACATGGCTTTTTTCCTCATTGCTGGCGGGAATAAGCTATTATCCCGCAGGTGGTATTTCTCCCAGTACCCCAATATAAGTCGGAATATCACTAATTTTATTAAATGTCTTTGGCTCCTTGCCACTCAAATCATATAGTTTTCCTGTAATTTTATCTTGCACCAGGCATCTTTGTTCCCCGTCCCAATTCAAAGTTATATATTCTTCTATTTTTTGATAAACACCCTCTTCTGAAATTTTTTCTCCCTGTCGATATACACAGTAAATGTCGTTCTGCTGAAATACCAGATATTCCCCTTCCGCATTGTTCGGCCCTTCTATTGTATTGAAGGTTCCGACAATCCGCTCGTCCCCCTTCAAGGTAACTCTCAAATATCCGGCGTAGCCTGCCAAAAGGATAACCAGACATGTAAGCGCCAGGTTCAGCCCATACTTCCTGATAAATTGTTTTACCGCGTTCCCACGCTCCATATGCACTACCTCCTAATAATTTTAGATACCTTCCAAACACCTTTATTATAATTATACATTATAATCATCAAATGGTCCAGTTCTACAATATTATTATCCTTGCTTTATCGGCCTTAAACCCACTCGATAAAGTGATTTTGTAGAGCCACTGCTGAATTTTTTCCATGTGTAGCCAAATGCTCCATCGCTATAATATTCCTTTTTATAGATAATATACGCACGTACAGTGTACTGATTATCCACCCAAAGCTTCCAGTATCCAGGACCCGAAACGTTAGCACTATATCCCGTTACGCTATTCGCTCGTACTCCAATCGGCAAACTAATCCCTACGCTTCCATACGCACCGCCGAACGATACTGTGAATGATTGTTCTCCCCCACCATTCGGGCTGTAATATATACTGCCTCCCTGAGGGATTGATACTCCGCCTGGAGGCTGATTCCCTGCATAGCCGCTAATCGTCTGATACTTTGTAGCAGAATATTCCGTTTTATATTCGGAAATATCATTTAACGGTTCAATTCCATCTCTGACAATGAAATATTCCCCTTCTTCAATTTCCAAAGCCGATATCTGCTCCTCCAATTGTCGCTGATGCTCTGCTTCTACTTCCCGTTTACTTAACTGGTACACCACCCTTCCACCGGATATGCTCTCTGAACTCGCTTTTGCTTCCACTGATGTTAAACACAATATGACTGCCGCCATAAAAAAACAAAACCACTTTTTCCCCATATTTTTTCTCTCCTGTCTTTCATTTTGTTTGTTAAAAAGGCTCCTCCATAATTTCTTTGAAATCTAGCTCATTGGAATCTCCTCCTCTCATTCGGTTTCCTCTATATTTCCAGTTTCCTCTGTATACCACCTGGAAAATACAGTTTCCGCTCCTTCTGGCCACAAAATGATATATCCTTTTCGCAATCACCTAATTCGCTAACAAGGTTTTTATAAAATCAAATTATCATAAAAAATATTAAAAGACCATACCAAAACCGGTTATTTTTTCTAACCGATTTTGGTATGGTCTTTCTGTTGATAATCAGTTAAAATTCTTAATATACATGAATAATAGCAAAGGAGGAGGTTATTATGAAGAAAACATTTTTAATTCTATTTATCTTAATCCTTACCATTATGTCGATAAATTCCAGGTCCAAGACAATTCCGGAGGATTCACATTACTTCGGGCAGGAGAATTGTGAAGGGAAAATCCAGTTGTTTGATACTTCTCCAAACGTTGGAATAGAAAATCAATAAATTTTCTTACCAAAAGATTCTTCATAATAATTTTGAATTATTTGTTTCGTACGATTTTGATTTGAAATTGCGGCAGCGGCATATCCCTGCCGCAAATATTTTTTGCACAGCTCCAGTTCCCCGCTGCCCCGCTCTCCCTTCTCTATCTGCTGCATCATGTTCCAGGCGATTTCTGCATATGCATTGGGTAAAATGGTGATAAGTCCATGTTCTTTTGCCATATTAATTGCATCCCAGCTCATATCGATTGCTGTTTGGTATTCATCCAGTCCCCCGAAATATTTTGCCTTATTACTCATCAATATCACTTTAAGCTGCACCGTATCCTTATGACCCATATAGCCTTCATCTAAGCTCCTTATCAGCATGGAATTAATGGCAACCGCCTTCTTGTAGTCTTCCAGTTCACAATAGGCTATAGCAACATTCATCAATATCTGCACTTCCTCATTCATAAATGGATATACCTTATCCAGAAATCTCTCATAATCCGGTATTGACAGGGCAATGATATCCTCCAGCCGTTTTAAGAATTCCTCCCTGGTAATCTGATTCAGCCGATATTGAATGATACTCTCTTTTCTCCTGATATATTGAATGTTTACCGTATTTGTCTCCAAATCCATAAAAGGCTTTAACTGCTTAAGACATGCCTCCGCCTCCTCATACTCCTTCCGATATATGGCCGTATCCGCTTTCACCTTATATTCCATCAGACCAAAATCCTCAACCGATAAAGCGCTGTAGGATTTCTCTCCATTGCGTCCCATGCGCTCCATCAGCAGCCGGTAGGTGCCTGGCTTCACACTCGTCTTTCCATTCTCAATCCGGGACAAGGTCTGTACAGAACAAATATTGCCGCTTAGTTCCTCCTGGCTGATACCCAGGGACTGTCTGGTTAATCTGATCATATCTCCTGCGTTGTAATTGGACATAGCAATTTCTCCCTGCAAAATTGTTCCGCTTCCTGCATCCTCTGTGAATTCTCCTCCACCATGGACATATAGTAAACGGTCCTTATATCCTCCAGCAGCTCTTCTCTTATATCTTTCCGGTTATCAAGACCATGCTGCATACGCTCCCGGGCTTTTACCCGGCTGAAATAAAAATCCGTCAGATAAGCAAATCCTCTTCCCGCCTGTATCACTTGGATTGCTCTCGTACACATTTTCTCCACATCAAACCAGTTCTCGCTTTCTTCCTGCCGACGCATGGATTGATAGAGAAAAGGCACCATTAACCGTTCTTTCTGCTCCGCATCATATGTATTTTCCATAAATTGCAGTAAGGAAGAGAGCGTTTCTTCACTGTAGCGCTCGTAAAGAAACAGCTGGTATATAATCCTTACCTCCATTTTGCTGAATAGCATCATGATTTCAGGATGGGTCTTATAATCCGGCCTGGTCATATCGATTGCCTGATGGAGCATCGCCCTGATACTATCCTCTCTGCCACCCTTTTGCTGCTCCAGCATAGCCTTGTAATATAAAATAAACTGTTTATGCAGCGGCTGCCCTTTGGGCATGATTTTCTCATATTCCTGCAAATGCTGTTCCGCCTTCTCAAAATCCTTCTGATGAAGGCTGCCTCTTATCTTCTCCCGGACGTCATAGAGATGATAATCCTCCTCATTCAGCACAAATTCAAACCGGTCCGGCGTTTTCCCCACCCGGGACAGCAAAGCTTCAGACATAAGGGAATCAAATTCCCGCACTCCTGTCTCAATTCTGGACAAGGTCATTTCTGTACAAATTCCTTCACATACCTGGATTTGTGAGAACCCCTTTTTTCTCCTGAAATATAATATTGCATTTCCTGCTCCGTAGAGCTCCATCCTTATCCCACCCTTGAAAAATGCTTCTGATAGAAATCTTTTTTTCCTTATACAATAATCCGGTGCCAGGAAAGAGATTCTCACCTTCCACCCGGTGTGTGTCACCCCAGGATGCCAGAGACAGGGTTACGGCAGGGCGCTGATGGAGGCCTCCTTTGAAAAGGCCGCAGGCCTGGGCTATGACGTGACTGTCATTTTCGGCAATCCCGGCAATTACGTCTCCCGGAAGCAAAAGCCTCCAGGCACACCAAACGCCCGGGAGCAAAAGCTTCCGGGCAGTTCTTACGCCT
>CAPNGW010000266.1 GCA_948665105.1 uncultured Lachnospiraceae bacterium | reverse complement strand
AGACCTTCCTCGCGGCCTTCCGACCAGCCTTCCTCACGGGCTTCCCGACGCTCCAGCACCAATGCCTCGTATTCCTTTAGAAACCGTATGCCCACTTCCTCATTGGACTTTATGGCCTCAATCTTCTTCTGCATCTCATGAATACGCGTGCTGATACAGCTACTGCTGGTTGCCTCATCCGTATGCTCCATATACCTCAGCAATTCAATCAACTCCTCTCTGACTTCGTCCCCATTGGTTCCTCTTGTATTTAAAAATATCCTTACGGCACCGTCCTCAAGACTTAGTTCCGGTACCTCATCGCATTTCATCCGAAAGGTATACATATATTTTCCATATCCAAACATATCAAAGGGTGCTATGGTAATAATATACACGTTGCTCATGGCATTAAAATCCACTTCTCCGGGCTCTAAGAGCTTACAGTCTATCATAGCCTGATAGTGCCTGCTACGCCGGGGAAGATTTCCGGTATTCTTCTGCTGTACCTCTGTGTCGTACAGGGTATCCGTCATATCCTCCGCCAATACGTCCAGACGCACATACCGGTACAACGGTGATACCCGTTCTTCCTTCTCCACCTGAGGCAGATATTTAAGCACCACTTCCCTCCCCAGAATAATTTCCAAAACCATCTGCATGGTCTCCGGATCTTCCATGGCTTCTGCAAACAAAAACCTGTTTAAAAGGTTTAACTGCCTTAAGGACTTTTTCTGTGTTTTCTTTCGTTCCGTAATCAATCTTCTTCTCCTTTCATTATAGGCAGATTCCCCATGCTTGTAAAGCACATGTTGAAAAGATACGCACAGAAAAGCTGCCCGGTAAATCTGTTATTTTGGTTCTTGGGATACTTAAGATGAGAATCCTTCTGCATAAGATATTCCATGACTCCGGCATAAGCCGGAAGAAGCTGTCCCAAAGCTATTGATTTTGCTTTGAAGGACAGCTTGATTATAGCAGGATATATAAAAGTAGTCAATGCTCTTAATTATCAAAAATCACACAGGGCGCTATATGCTCCAAACAAACGTCCCTGCATTTTATTATATTCTCCATATCATGTAACTCATTCCCTGATTTATCCAGCAGCTTCACCGTGTATTCCTTTAACGGTATCCGGCACTCTGACGTTACCGGCTCCTTACTTTCCAAATAGAAATCAAAATCCTTGCCTTTCAGTGATATATAATATGGGTCATTTACATGAATGCTCTCCGATATGGCGTACTCCCTTTCTTCTGTTCCGCCAAAGGTCAGTGGCAAATGGGCGTCTGTGCCATCATATTGAAACGGAATCCCTGCCATTTTACATAAGATAGCCGGATAGTCGCATGTGGAAATCAGTTCCTCTGACTGTCCCTGCAGTCGGTTCCCCCGAACCATAAATGCCACCTTGCTCCGGCCAGGACCTAAAAACTCTTCCTCCGTCCTTACAAGGTATCCTTGTCCGTGGTCTGCAAACAGAGATATCAAAATCTCATCTTCTGAATAATGCTCTTCAATATACTGGAAAAGGGCAGCCAGCTTTCGGTCTACGCTTGCCATACGCTGGATATAATATTTTATTTTCATTTCATCGTATGCTTGTTTTACCGAGTTCTCACCTGCCGTTATTTCCCGAATGTCAGATATGGGAATCTCACTCATTAAAAATCCCAGGTCCAACCCATCCGCAATCTTATGAAGCTCGCCCGTTTCCAGCCAGATATACTGATCTGTCTCCCGCATACGGTGCATCTGCTCTATGGTATCAGAAACAATTTTCTCTGTGGAATACACGTAATAATAATTTCCGTAAAATACACGATTCATACCACGGGCATAGCCATAATTCGGCGTGCCCCGCCAGTCCCCACTGATTTTTGTTGTATTATAACCGGCTTTCTTAAAATATTCGTACAGTATGGGGATATCTGCCTCCAGCTTCCGAAGCAATTTGGGATGAAGCATCCTGTGCTCCGCTGGTGTCTGCCCGGTTACCAGACTGGCCACCGAAGGATACGTCCAATCTCCCGCTGAATATGAATTTGTACAAATCATACCCTTTTTAAAAAACTCATATGTATGTGGCATATATTCCGGGAATTTCTCCGACAGAGCCAGCTGTGACAGGCCATCCACGAAAATGCTTAACACCAGACGCTTCCTGTCCCTGCTATGTTCTATGGGAACCGCTTCGCCCAGCCGGAACGGTATTCCCGATGACAACGCTGTTTTTCCCTTTGGAATACGGTAATTGACATATTGATAGGGCTGCGTATACGGTACCTCTGTATTTTGTCCGTTGCATTCCACCTTTAATAATGCCCTCTGTTCCATTACAATGGGCAGGAAGCAATCTTCTTCCGTCTGAATAGAAGCTTCTTTTGTCATCTGTGAAACACGCTGTACCTCTATAATCTTATCCCGTATTTCTTTTTCCAGCGGTCGATCTCTAAGCCAAAAGCTCTTCTCCTCTCCGGCTACAGCAACATACAATGGCGGGAGTTCAACATAATCCCTGTATTCCTCTGCAACAATCGGATAATTACTATTGAAAATAGAAGATAATATGTCAAATCCTATATTTTCCTTAAATTTTAAATACTTCGCCCAATTTTGCACCCATTCTATATGGTCTGCACTTATGCTTACATGCCTTATAGCAATTTGTTTCGCTGTTTCCTTCATCTGTTGTTCCAATTCCCGGGTATCCAGATTGCAGGGGTTTTTACACTTTGCAAGCTGCCACGCAATTCCCAGCTGTTCATACGCCTCCTCCCATCGTTCAAATAACTGAAGGGCTGTTGCATAATTGTAATGTACATCTGCCGAATATGGCATCAGCTTTACAGCCTTCCGGGCATACTCAAGGGCAGCTTCATATTCCCCTGTATACACATGATATAGAAATTTATATACCGCCAAATCCGCGTCCTTGGGACATAGCCTTTCATACCTTTCGATTTCCATGTATGCATTTTCAAACTCTTCCTTCTCAATCAAAGCCTCTATCTGCCGCCTCATCCATGTCCCCTTTCGTATTCCTGTCTCTCCTCATATCTTCAGCGCTTACAAATTATTTTTTATATTGGCTATTACTCTTTCCTGTTCTTCTCTGGTCAACTGAGTACTGCAGGGCAGGTTGACAACCCGCTGGCTGTAGTATTTTGCCCTTTCAATCTCATAAGCCACACAGTCCCCATAAGGCTTCTGCTCATGTATCAGTCCCCAGATTGGGCGGGTCTGGATGCTTTCCTCCTGAAGCTTCCCAATGATGTCTCCAAGAGGTGCGGTCACCACCTCCCTGTTCACTACAAAGGAGTAAAACCAGTAATTGGGCCGGGTGTTTTCCCGAAAGGCCAAAAGGGAGCCCTTTGGGCAGTCTGCCAGCCCATCACAATAATACCGGTAATTGGCTTCCTTCCGGCGGATAAATTCCGGCAGCTCCTCCATCTGGGCCACGCCTATGGCCGCCTGAAGGTTCGTCATGCGGTAATTGTAGCCAACCTCGTTGTGGATATAAAACAACTCATCGTCTTTTGCCTGGGTGGAAATATACTTGATGTGAGCCAGCTTTTCCGGATCCGAAGCAGTCAATGCACCGCCGCCCCCGGTGGTGATAATCTTGTTGCCGTTGAAGGAGTAGGCCCCAAAATCCCCGATGGTTCCCGCCATTTTTCCGGCGTATCTGCCGGTTAGAAAAATTGAGCCCAAGGCTTCTGTGGCATCCTCCACCACAGACAGATGATACGCTCTGGCAATGTCCATAATTGCTTCCATATCAGCCAGGTTTCCGAAAACATGAACCACCACCAGAGCCTTGATATGCTGGCCTGTCTTCTTAAGGAGCAGCTTATCTCCCCTTAAGTCACATTCCTTCTCACAAAAAGCCCGAAGCTTCACCGGGTCCATACAGAGGCTGTCGTCGCAGTCCATGAAAATGGGGTCCGCAAACTGATACTTCACCGGATTGACGGCAGCGATAAAGGTCAGGGTGGGGACGATTACCATATCCCCGGGCCCTACGCCACA
>CAPNGW010000265.1 GCA_948665105.1 uncultured Lachnospiraceae bacterium | reverse complement strand
GGCAACCACTGTCAGGATAAGGGAAAGAACGAGACCCAGCGCGGTTCCCACCACGCCCAGGACAAGGCCCAGTGCGGCTCCCAGCAGAGCCAGCCAGATGGGACTGGTAAATACTGCCACAATCACAATCAAAATAATTTTTAAGGTTTTATCTTCTCCTCCATTGGTACTTCCGGTCCAGGTGCTGTTGGTATTGGTCCCGGATGTCCCGGCATTGTAGTTATACCTTCTGGTACGGCTTCCATCATCGTAATTGTAACTTTTTGCGCCACTGTTTTCCTTCTGTTCATGGGGCTGATAGCTTTCTACCGCTTCCTTCTTATCAAACCGTGTATCTGTATAACCGGTCTCCGTGTATTCTTTTGTGTCCTCACAGCTGATATCAGCCTTGATAATGGCGGCTACCGCCTCCGGGGATTCCAGCTCCCGGATGATGCTCTCCTCGTTTTCCTCCCCGGCATCCTCAAAATATCCGTGGTAATAGGTCAGCGCCTCCACTCGTTCTTCCTGGGGGATATCCATAAGCAGCTTCTCCAGCTGCTCCATAAATTCTTTTCTGCTCATATACTCTCCTCTCCCGAAAACAGCAGTGATATCTTTGAAGAATAATTCTCCCACTCTGTCCTATACAGCCTAAGCTGCACGTCTCCTCTTTCCGTAATTTTATAATACCGACGGTTTCTGCCACCGCACTCCAAATCGTACACCTCCAGGCAATCGTCCTTCATCAGCCGCCGCAGGACAGGATACAGGGTAGATTCCGAGACCTCTATGGCCTTGCGCACATCCTGGGTAATCTTATACCCGTATGTGCCATCCTCCTCCTTGCTGACAACCGCCAGAACAATGGCGTCCAGAAGTGCTGCACCTGTGTTAAATACCATGCAATCACTCCTTTTTCTTTTATAAGCTGCCTCTTATACTATTTTCTGACCAGTACTATTTTTTATCTATTACTGTTTTTATAATAATACTATATGATATATAATATTATTTGTCAAGAAATATTTACAGGAAATTTTTAAAAATGGAATTGGTAAATTACACAGACTACATTCAATAACCCCTCCTTTTACCCTGGAATCCCATGAAAAAGAATCTCGCTTGCGAGATTCTCCGCGCCCGAGCGGTATTGCGAAGCAATTAATTTCATCTCCGCGAGTTGCTAAGCGCCGGTGGCGCTTGTTTAGCAACGACCGAAACGGAGTGTAGAGCGCATCCTCCCGGAGGGCTTTTTATATCATAGGCAAGTTCGAAGGACTTTCCTATGATATAAAAAAGAAACCACAGAAATTTCCATGGTCTCTTTATCAAATATTTATCATCTGCAATCAGCAGGCTTCCGCCGGCGGTAACCAAAAGTGTTTGGCAAACCTACAATTTCTTAAAGTTCTCCACCATCTCCCGGTACTCCTCTTTCAGCGCACGGTAAGTCTCCCTCACTGCTTCTGACTTTTCATCTATCTTAGCCTTCACCGCTTCGTAGTCCCGGGCTAGAATCCCGTAAAGCTCTTTGTCAATATATCCGGAATCTGCCATATCCTGCATAATACTTAAGGTCTTTTCTTTTTCCAGAGCATTCTTATAGCTTCTGGCTCCCATCAGGGCGCTGGCAATATCCGCTACGGCGATAATCCGGTCTCCCAGCGATAATTCCTCCCCGGTAATGTGATGGGGATACCCTGAGCCGTCCAGCTTCTCGTGGTGGCGACAGGCCATTTTCACAACCTCATCATCCAGTATGCCCGACAAAATTTTCTCGCTGTACTCCACATGCCCACGCATGATTTCCATTTCGGCCTCGTCAAGCCGCCCAGGCTTTTCCAGGATTTCCACGGGAATGGCTATCTTGCCGATATCGTGCAGAAAGGAAGCATAAATAAGCTTCTCCATATCCTCTTTGGGATATCCGCAATGCTCTGCCAGATACCTGGTGACCACAGTCACGCCCTCGGAATGATTCACAGTGTATTCGCTCTTAAAATCAATGGAGTACACAAGCATTTTTAAGAAGCCTACATTTTCCTGTATGCTTAAGGGCAAATTCAATAAACAGTCATTGATGCGCTCGCTTATCCTGCCGCTTTGGATTTCCTCATAAATCCCGGTGTTGAGAAGCACCCACTGTGCCGCCTCCGCCTGTATGGGACAGTACCGTTTGGAGCGGAGCAGAGGCAGAATTTCCTCTTTCTTCCTGCCGCCCCGGATGGCAATTTCAATCCAATCCGCAATCTGGATAAGATTGGCATAGTCCTTGTAAGGAAAATCCTCCTCCGCATACCTTTCATTGCTAGTATGGTGATTGAGAACCACGGTACTCATTTCCTTTAAAGGAGTAAAATATTTCAGAAAAAGATAGCCGTAGATGGAGTGGTTGCGGACGTTGCTGCTTTCAAACTCCACCAGCTTATCAATATTTTCTGTCTTGTAGGCTCCCACATCATGGAGCAGGCTAAGGAGCAAAATATACTTTGTATCAAGCTTATAAGGCAGCCTCTTATGTATCTCCATAGCGATACAGGCCACCCCTTCCCCGTGTATTATCAGCCTGTCATCATAATAAGTCAGCGCTTTTTTGCACAGCAGAAAGCATTGTTCGCTGCCTACAACCCGACTGTCACTCATCAAATCCATAAAATCTTTTCAACCTCCTCATCACTAACAGAAAGCAACTCATATGTGCCAGAAAGGTCACCGTCCATGTCACCGGGTACGAGATAAACAGCACCTCCAGCCGGGGTGACAGAGCGAACACCGTATAAATCCATAAAATACGCAGGCCACAGGCTCCCAGCATGGAAACAAGCATGGCCATCACGGAGTGTCCAAGTCCCCTTAAGCACCCACTCATCACGTCCATGATTCCGCACAGAAAATATGGCGCGCAGATAATCCCCATCCGAAGCAGCCCATAGGAAATGACCTCTGCATCCGGCGTATAAATTCGAAGCAGTATATCCCCTGCCAGGTAAGCGCCCATTCCCAGCACCAGCCCTGTTGCCGTCACCAGCCCCAGGCTAATCCATACCACTCTGGTAATTCTCTTAAACTGGTGTGAGCCAAAGTTCTGGCTGGTAAAGCTTAAGGCCGACTGATGGAAGGTATTCATGGCCACGTACACAAAGCCCTCAATATTGGCAGCCGCCGTATTTCCCGCCATGGCTATGGAGCCGAAGGAATTTACCGAGGACTGGATCAGTACGTTGGAAATGGAAAATACCGCGCCCTGCATCCCCGCCGGGATGCCGATTGCGGCCATCTCCTTTAGCTTCCTTAAGTCAATCCCAAGCTCCTTAAGCCTCAGACGGTAGCTGGCCTCTGATTTCGCCAAACAGTAAAGAATCAGCCCCGCAGACAAAAACTGTGAGACGGCCGTTGCCACCGCGGTTCCGGCCACACCCATTTTAAAGGTGATAACAAAAATCAGATTGAGTATCACATTGACAACGCCCGCCGCAAACAATATATACAGAGGTCTTCTGGTATCTCCTACGCCTCTTAAAACCGCTCCCCCAAAGTTGTACACCAGGGTGCCAATCATCCCGCAAAAATAAATACGCATGTACCCGGAGGCGGCATCTATGACATCTGGCGGGGTCCCCATGAGAGAGAGGAGGGGATGCGCAAGCAAAATCCCAACCACTGTCAGCACCGCGCCTGCCAGTGCGGCCACCAGCACTGCCGTATGCACCGTATCGTGGATATCCTGCTCCCGCTTTGCGCCATAATATTTTGCTACCATGACATTGACTCCCACGGAGAGTCCGATAAACAAATTCACCAGAAGATTAATAAGGGCTCCAGTGGAGCCCACCGCCGCCAGTGCCTGATTCCCGGTATAGCGTCCCACCACCACAATATCCGCCGCATTGAACAAAAGCTGCAGGACACCTGACAGCATCAAGGGTATGGAAAACATGAGAATCTTCGGCAATAACGGACCGTTACACATATCTATCTCATAATTTCTGCGACTGCTCTTTTGCCTGTCCAAAGCTCCTTAACTCCTTCCGTACTGAATCCA
>CAPNGW010000264.1 GCA_948665105.1 uncultured Lachnospiraceae bacterium | reverse complement strand
CCGTGCCGCCCGCAGTATCCGCGGCTTTGCGGCAGCTAAACAAAGCAACGGCCAAGCGGATTGCAAGCAATGAAGAGCTTACCTATGATACCAGGAGAAAGCGTTTTTATGATGAGTCCAATCTCGATGCAACAGCGGATGTCACAGAGATGAATGTGCTCTGCACCGGGGCAGATATTTTGGAGGATGCGGCAGGGGAGGAGATTATCACAGAGACGGAGCTTATGAATTTTATGACTTATTTGTCAGAAAAGCCCATGCTTGCAATGAAAAATGATGTAGGGTTGAAGATATATACTGCCATACGGGAAACAAAGAAGCTTATAAATTTTGATAAACAGTATTATTACCATGCAAGAAGTAAGGATAAAAATGCCGCACCGTATATCTGGGGGCAGATGCAGAAGGCACCCACAGGCTTACCTAAGGCAGGAAGATTTAATCATGTGGGGAAAGCGCATTTCTATTTTGCAGATACAAAGGAAGGAGCCGAAAACGAAGTGCGTATACATATGAGCAAGGAGGAGAAGGCGAAGCTGGAAATTCAGATTATGCGGTTGAAAACCCAAAAGGATATAAGCTTGATAGACTTATCCGGCAGCTTTCGAAGAGGATATAAAACCTTTTTGAAATACATAAGATTTGGTCTTTCAGGAGATACCAGCCAAATGCCAAGAGTTTATTTGATTCCCTCCTTTGTGTCAGATTGCTGTAAGGATTGTGGGATTGAGGGGATTAAATATTATGGAGGCGCAGGATACTCTAACTATGTGAGCTGGGAAGACGGCTATTTTACCTTTGATGGGAATATTTTGAAATAATTTTCGCTCCTGGTATATATACTGTAATAAGTATACATACGGGGAGCTTTTGTGAAGAAAAAAATAGAATTTTCTCTTGGATTAAAACTGGTGCTGCTGTTTGCGGTGACCTTTCTGGCAGGCCGGGGCACAGGGATAGCTGTGGACGCTTTAAGCGGAAGGGTACAAGAGCAGCAGGCGGAGCCTGCCATCAGTGAGGGAGGACTGACAGGTGGAAATCTGGAGCAGGAAACCAAAAACTGGGGTTTAAGCTTCAGAGAGGAGGGGAAACCGCCAGTGGCGGATGTCTCCGGGGAGGAACTGGCAAAATACAACGCCTGCTACATGGAAGATACGGAGGAAAAGGTGCTGTATCTGACCTTTGATGCCGGCTTTGAGAATGGAAATACCGCGGCCATTCTGGACGCATTAAAGAAGCACAATGCACCTGCCGCCTTTTTTATCGTGGGGCATTACCTTGAGAGCAGCCCGGATTTGGTGCGGCGTATGCTGGATGAGGGACATATTGTGGGAAACCACAGCTACCACCATCCCGATATGTCCCAGATGGACCGGGAAGCCTTTGTCAAAGAGCTGGGAGAGCTGGAAAGCCTGTTTAAGGAGAACTTTGATAAGGAGATGCCCAAATTTTACCGTCCGCCTCAGGGAAAGTTCAGCCAGAATAATCTCAGCATTGCCAGTGAGCTGGGCTATCAGACGTTTTTCTGGAGCCTGGCCTATGTGGACTGGAATGTGGATAGCCAGCCCTCCCGGGAAGAAGCCTTAGAAAAGCTCACCAAGCGTGTACATCCCGGTGCCATCGTGCTGTTACACTCCACCTCCAAAACCAACGGCGAGGTTCTGGATGAGGTTCTGAGCAAATGGGAGGAAATGGGATATACCTTTAAGGCGTTGACGGATTATCCAAGTATGCCGAAGTAGTGTGGGGCCGGGGAAACTGCAGGCTATGCCCCGGTAGTGTGGGGCCGGGAAAGCATCGAACTATACGAAGCGGATTCTTGAAAAACAAAACTGGACTGGATAAATATATTAAAACTGGATATATCAATATATCCAGTTTTAATATATTCTGTAGAAAATGTACAGGAGGAAACCCCTATGAAGCTTTATGATTGTGATGGCTGTCAAAAAGCCCTTAAGGGCTGCGGCAAATAAAACCCTGCTATAGACGGGGAGAAAGGAAGGATTTATGTACAAGATAATGACGCCGGGACCCACTCAGGTCAAGGAAAATGTGCGGATGGCAAGAAGCCTTAGCTGCACCAACCCGGATTTGGACGAAGATTTTTATGATTTTTACAAGGAGACCTGTGAGCTCATCAGCAGCTTATTGCATACCAGGAACGAGACTCTCATTTTAGGCGGCGAGGGAATCCTGGGTCTGGAGGCGGCCTGCGCTTCTCTGACAGAGCCGGGGGACAAGGCCCTGGTTCTTGACAACGGCATTTTTGGAAAAGGCTTTGCTGATTTTGTCACCATGTACGGCGGAATACCAACCCTTTATACGGTGGATGATAAGAACCCCATTGACCCGGCCGGGCTGGAAGCTTATTTAAAGGAGCATCATGATTTCAAATACGCGACGCTGGTGCACTGCGATACTCCCAGCGGTATGCTCAATCCCGTGGACCTGCTCTGTCCGCTCCTTAAAAAATACGGTATTCTCACAGTGGTGGATTCCGTATCAGCCATGTTTGGACAGGAAATGCGGGTGGATGATTACCAGATTGACCTTCTCTGCGGCGGCTCTCAGAAAGCAGTGTCCGCACCTCCGGGACTGACCTTTGTCACCCTCAGCCAGGATGCAAAAGAGGCCATGGACAGGCGGAAGACACCTATTGCTTCTTTCTATGCAAATCTGAAAGTATTTGATAATTATTATGAAAATAAATGGTTCCCCTACACCATGCCCATCAGCGATATTTACGGTCTTCGCGCCGCTTTTGACAATATTTTTAGGGACAAGGATATGCCAGAGCGGCACAGACGAATTGGAAAGGCCTGCCGGGAGACGATTGCGGCAGCAGGGCTGAGTCTTCATCTCAACAGCGGATTTTCCAATACGGTGACGGTTTTTGATGTGCCTATAGGGACCAGTGCCAGGGATATTCTTGACACCATGAAAAAGGAACACGGCATTATACTGGCAGGCTCCTTCGATACGCTGGCAGGAGCGGTTATCCGCATCGGACATATGGGGGAAAATGCCAATTTTCCGGACATGTACGAGACCATGAAGGCCCTGGAGCGGACCCTGCTGTCTTTGAGGGTTCCCATGAAAGTAGCTTTAGGGAAGACCTTTACAGAGCGGTATATGGAAGCAGATAAAGGATTGTAACAATGGGGAAAAAGTCGTATAATATATAAAAATATATATGCGGAGGATACATATGGAAGAAACAAGAAGCGGCTGGAAGAAATTCGGGTATTTCTGTCTGAGCTTCGTTCCGCTGATTGCGTATACGGTACTTTCCCTGGCTGTCACCATATTGCTTTCAGTGGTGGTGATGATTCCTGCGGCCATGGAGTCCATGATGGAGGGGCAGGGGGACATTTATTCAGAGCTGATGAACCGGGCGGTGGATATCGGTATGCTGGCAGGGGCCATCTATGCTGCCATCGCCATAATAGGCATGGGTCTGTGGTATCGGTTTGGGTGTAAGCGGAAGGACTTAAGACCTCCCAGGGAAATAAGAAATCCCTTGAACCTACTGATGATAGCGGCTTTGGCTTATTGCATGCAATATGCAACACAGCTTCTTATGGTGGTTATCGAAACAGCACTGCCCAGCGTGATGGACGACTATGAGCAGCTGATAGAGATGGCGGGCCTGGGGCAGGTGACGGTGCTTAGCGTCCTTTATGGTGTGATTTTAGGGCCCATCGCTGAGGAAATGGTGTTCCGTGGTGTGACATTATACTATGCCCAGAAGTTTACAAGGCGGTTCTGGCTGGCAAATTTGTTGCAGGCAGTGCTGTTTGGAGTGCTGCACTTAAATCTGGTGCAGGGGCTCTATGCCGGGGTGCTGGGACTGGTCATAGGATGGATATACCACCGGTTCCATTCCATGTATGCCTGCATCTTTATACACATATTTTTCAATTTCCTCGCCTACGGTCCGTTGATATTTCTGGACGGGCTTCTCCCCCAGCACATGGCCTTCCAGCTTGCCTGGTACGGTCTGATGTGTGCCATGGCCGTGCTGCTGCTATGGCTGCTTACAA